>NZ_QUDF01000012.1:0-136834 GCF_003477535.1 Eubacterium sp. AM05-23 | reverse complement strand
TCTGCTGATGGCCCTGAGGGGCATATCGCCAAAAAAAGGCAGGAGGTGGGCCTTCTCGTAGCTTTTATAGGTTTTAAGGCTGCTTCCTTTCACGTTGGTTTTACGGTTTTTTATCCATGCTTCCATGGTCATATTTGATTGCATTTTATCGCTCCTTTGCTCTGTATTGCTGTCGTTATATTTTTTACCCAGCCCGCGCCGGGAGACCAAATAAAAAAACCCGGCCTGAAAATCTTCGGACCGGGCGGAGTGTTCTATTTTTCTTTTTTTCTTATAATATCCATGGGCTTGACGGGCTTATCCATCTTCATGGTGTAGAGCATTTTGGGGTGGGGGGTCGATTCGAGGGCGTTGCCTTTTTCGTCCTTCATCTCGCCCACCTGCTGGACGTAGTAGCCCTCCGGCGAGCCTGCCACCATGACCTCGACGGTTTCGCCCACCGTGGTTTTATTGCGCTGCTGGATGACGGCCTCGCAGGTTTCGGGGTCGTAGGACTGTACCACGCCGGCAAAGTCATAAAGTCTTGTGTAGCTGCTGGTGCCGTAATTTTGGTCATCGGCTGTGGTCTTATGCTCAAAGAAGCCGGTGGTGTAATTGCGGTGGCTGACCTTGCGCAGCTCCTGGAAATATTTGGGATCGACGGCGCTCTCCTCGGGATGGTCGTAATAATAATCGATGGCCTGGCGGTAGGCCTGTACCACGGTGGCCACATAGTAAAGGCTTTTCATGCGGCCCTCGATTTTCAGGCTGTCGATGCCTGCGTTTATGAGCTCTGGAATATGGTCGATAAGGCAGAGGTCCTTGGAATTAAAGATAAAGGAGCCGGTTTCGTCTTCCTCTATGCTAAAGTCCTCGTCTGGTCTTGTCTCCTCGATGAGGTGGTATTTCCATCGGCATGGGTGGGCGCAGTCGCCCTGGTTCGAGTTTCTGCCGGTCATGTAATGGCTCAGCAGGCAGCGGCCAGAATAGGAGATACACATGGCGCCGTGCACAAAGGTTTCGATCTCCATGTCGGCGGGTGTTTTTTCCACGATGGTCCGCATTTCCTCAAGGCTGAGCTCCCGGGCCAGCACGATGCGCCGGGCGCCCTGGTGATACCAGAACTCCACGGTTTTCCAGTTGGTATTGTTGGCCTGGGTACTGATGGAGACCTTGAGCTCTGGCTCGGTCTCACGCACAATGGCAAAAACGCCGGGGTCTGCCACCAGTACGGCATCTGCGCCCATGGCTTTCAGGGCATGAACATATTCTGGAAGCCCCTCCAGGTCGCGGTTGTGGGGGATCATGTTCAGGGTAACGTAGATGCGCTTGCCTCTTTCGTGGACATAACGGACAGCTTCCTCAAGCTCTTCCATTTCAAAGTTACCAGCCCCTGCCCTCAGGCCAAAGCGTTTTCCTGCACAGTAAACTGCATCGGCGCCGTAGTGCAGGGCATATCTCAATTTTTCAAAATTCCCCGCCGGGGCGAGCAATTCAGGTTTTTTTCTCAATTTATGTTCTCCTTCGTGATTTTCATCTCTATAGTATATAGCAAATTCCCATGAAATGCAAAAATAAAAAGCGCTCTGGCGAGCGCCTGATGATTGTGTTCTGAATTAGAAAATGTTATAATTATCCCACGGGACATTCGGTCCTTGTGGCACTGGCACGGTCTAATCCAGCCCCAGAAATGGGGGTGATGGGATGGATAGCAACCAATTAATACTTGTTTTAACGTTAATTGTGTTCATTCTTGAACTGATCCGAAATGGAAAAGACCGCTAGCGCCTGCAAGCCATAGCGGTCCAAACCTTTACACACAGGGGCGGGCCGTTGCCGGTGTCCCTTTTCTTCCTCTATTATATCATCCTAACTCAAAAGTTGCAATGTCTTTTCAGTATCAATAAAGCTATATTTCTTTTTCCTCAATTTTCTACTGCTTCATCCTCCGCAAAAACATCCTCATCGGTTGCATATTCACCTTTTCCATTCTCAATTGCCTTTTTAACGCTCACTGCCAATCCGTCACCCAGAGGCAGCACGGTGGTCATGAGTCTGGGATCGTGGCTGATGGCGTCCAGGTATTTTCGCATCCGCTTGACGATGGTGATCTTCCTGCGGATCACCAGCTCGTTGGTGGCGATCATACCCTTGTAGAGCACGTTGTCGGAAACGATGAGACCGCCGGGCTTTAAAAGCCGCAGGCAGTCCTCAAGCAGATGGATATAGTGTCCTTTGCCGCCGTCCAGAAAAATCATGTCAAAAGTTCCTGTAAGGCTGGCCGCTGTTTCCTGGGCGTCGCCCTGGATTAAGCGAATCCGCTTTTCATAGCCCATTTTGGCAATGTTTTCTCTGGCCTGGACAATCATGCGGTCGTCCCGTTCTACGGTGGTTACATGGCCGTCTTTACCCATGGCGTGGGCGAAAACTCCGGCGGAGTAGCCCACCGCTGTCCCAATTTCCAGTATGCTTTTGATCTGGTGGGTTTGAATCAGAATTTCCAGATAATTGCGCACCTCTGGAAAAATAATGGGCACATGATTGGTCTCTGCGATGAGCCGCAGCCGCTCAAGGAAGGGTGTCTCCCCCGGAAGCAGGCCGCGGATATAATCTTCTATGTAGTCTGGTACAATGTTACTCACGGTTTGTTACGCTTTCTAGTCGCCCATATACTTCTGAACATCGGCATTGTGGCCTTCCAGCGTCTCATTAAAATAGAGCTTGCCGGAGTCCATATCGGCTACGAAGAACAGGTAATTGGTCTGAGCCGGGTTGATGGCTGCATCGATGGAACTTTTTCCCGGAGAGCAGATGGGGCCGACGGGCAGGCCTAAATTTTGATAGGTATTGTAGGGTGAATCGATTTTGGTCTGTTCCTCGGTCAGTACCGCATGCTTTTTACCCAGTGCGTAGTCCACAGTAATGTCGGACTGCAGAGGCATATTCTGGGCGATACGGTTATAGAAAACGCTGGCGGCATTGGCCTTATCTTCAGGCAGCTTGGTTTCAAGCTCTACGATAGACGCCATAATGACAATCTCATCCACGCTTTTGCCCTTTTCGGTGGTCTGCTGCATAAAGTTCTGATTATAAACCTCGGTAAAACGGTCCAGCATTTTTTTCACAACGTCGGCTGCAGTGCTGCCAGGCTCGATCTCGTAGGTATCTGGGAACAGGTAGCCCTCAAGGGTCCGGTTCTTATCGTCTGGAATACTGCTCAAAATCGGATACAGGGCTTTGTATTCGCCCAGCTTCTTGGTTTCGCTGATAAAGGCCGCTGAGGTACAGATATTATGTTTTTCCAGTATCTGGGCCATCTCGTTGATATTCTTGCCCTCGGACAGGAGTACTGGGATCGCGCCGCTGTAGACATCACCGTCCAGCATCTTGTTCACTATGTCCGGGACGGACATGGCATGGTTCATTTCATAATTTCCGGCCTGCATGCCGCTTGTGCCACGGCTGTGGCGTCCCGCGTAGCTCTGGAAGACCATGGTGTTTTTAATCAAGCCCTGATCATAAAGAATCTCGCCAACGTCTTTGATGGTGGAGCCGTCTGGAATTTCGACGATCATGGTTTCTGTGCTGGTTCCTGTGGGTTCCAGCATGGCGTTGTAGAAGCTTCGTCCTGCAAAAATGGCGATAACGACAATCAGCACAACGGCCGCGATCACGATGGGCAGCTTGTACTTAAGTCCACCTTTTTTTCTTCTCACAGGTGCTTCCATTTCCTCTGCTTCTCTTCTCCGGCGTGTTTCGGCAGGCTGCTGCACCGGTCGTTTCTTTTTGGCAGTGCCCGGGCTGCCTGCCCTCTGGGCAGACTGGCCTTTTTTCTGGCCTGCAGCTCTCTGCTTCGGGGCGCCTGAGCCCGCCGGGCGGGTGGCTTCCCTGCGTTCCTGTGCTTTGCTGCCTTCTGCAGGGCGGCGTTTTACTGCTCCCTCTGCTGCCGGGCGCTGCTGTGTTTTTTTCTTTGGTGCTGTCTGGGTGCTTCCACCCGCGGGACGCTTGGCGTTTGCGCGCTTTTTATGCATCTCCACCTCGGTTGACTGGGCTGTCCACTTTTGTGTCTGACGGCCCTGTTTTTTAGGCTCCGAAGCCTCTTTCTTCGCTTCGCCCTGTGTTAATCTAATTTTCATTTACTCACCTCAATTACGGGGATTTACTCAAAAAAAGGGTACCTTGTTTTTTGGAAAGTACCCCTGGATTTATTTAGTTACTCTGCGTCTTCCTCGCCGCCAAACATGCCGCTCATGTCTAAATCAACGGCTTTGCTGATAATATCCATGATATCCTGGAAGACAATGCCAAAATACATCTGCGCCTGGAAGTATTCGGCAATAATCGGAATGCCCAGCACGGACGCTGTTAAGGAGTTGTAGGCTTCTACCTCTTCCTCTGTCAGCTCCTGGCCCATCATTTGTTTTGTCTGAAGGCCCATTTGCTTTTTCGCGTAATCCTGAGCCATTGCGTAATGTTCTTCGTCAGCCTTTAGCTTCAGCTCTGCTGCCTTAAAATTCTGATATTCGTTTGATTCTTTAAGAGCCTGGGCCAAATTGTTGGCTTCATCATATACGTTCATTCCCTAAGTTCCTTTCTTTTCGTTTAATCAACATTATAACACATCTTAGATCAAATTGTTACTAAATTTTTACAATTATAGTGATTATTTTAGAAAAAGCTCCAGATAATGGGAAAATTTTCCCATATTCTGAAGCTTAAGATTTCTAATTTCTATTTAATTTAAAAACTGTGAATTTACACTTCCATTAAAATCGGCAGGATCATTGGCTTCCGGTTTGTCTGGCTGTACAGGTAGCGGAACAGGGACTCTCGGATCTCGTTTTTAATGGAGCTCCAATCCACCACGCCTTTTTCTTCACAGGCCAGAAGGGCTTTTTTAACCTCGTCGCGGGCTGTGTTGATCAGCTCTTCCGATTCTCGTACATAGACGAAGCCCCTGGAGATAATATCTGGTCCTGAGATGGCCTTGCCCTTGTGCATGGTAACCACCACAATAAACAGGCCGTCCTCAGACAGGCGCTTACGGTCGTTTAGCACAATGTTTCCAATGTCGCCAACGCCCAGGCCGTCGACCAGCACAGGCTCTGCCTGTACCTTGCCGGTAATCTTGCAGCTTCGGTGGTCAACCTCCACGATGGACCCGTTTTCTGCAATAAAGATATTGCGTTTGTCGGTTCCCACACCTTCCGCAAGGGCGGCGTGGTGTACGAGCATCCGGGCCTCGCCGTGAACCGGTAAGAAAAATTTTGGCTTAACCAGTGTCTGGACCAGCTTTAATTCTTCCTGGCGGGCATGGCCGGATACGTGGATGTCCGCAAATTTTTTATAGACGACCTCTGAGCCCAGATCCACCAGCTTGTTAATGACTTCTGAGACCATCTTCTCATTCCCCGGGACCGGAGAAGCTGAGATAATAACCGTATCTTCTTTCTTAATGTTCAGGAAGCGGTGCTCGCCGTGGGCCATACGGCCAAGGGCTGCCATGGGCTCTCCCTGGCTGCCGGTGGTGATGATCACCAGCTCGCTGTCTTTATAGCTTTTCATATCCTTGATATCAATCAGGATGTTTTTAGGAATTTTCAGGTAGCCCAGGTCAGAGGCGACCTCTACCATGTTTTCCATGCTCCGGCCATTGATAATGACCTTGCGTTTATAACTGGCTGCCGCGTCGATGATCTGCTGGACACGGTGCACGTTTGATGCAAAGGTGGTGATGATGATCCGGTTTTTACACCCTCTGAACAGATTGTAGAAGGTGGCGCCAACGGAGCTTTCTGAAGGCGTAAAGCCTGCTTCCTCAACGTTGGTGCTGTCGGCCATGAGCAGATCGATGCCCTGGCTCCCCAGCTTGGCGATACGCTGTAAATCCATGATTTCGCCGTCGATGGGGTGATAGTCGATCTTAAAGTCCCCTGTGTGCAGGACGGTCGCTGCCGGTGTCTTGATATAAAGGGCAACGGAATCGGCAATACTGTGGTTAACCCGGATAAATTCGACTTCGAAACTACCCTTCTGCACTCTGTCGCCTGCCTTTACAATCTGACGGTCCACTTTGGTCGTCAGGCGGTGCTCAACAAGCTTTTTGTCGATGAGTCCCATGGTAAACTTGGTCGCGTAGATGGGAACTGTGATGCCGAGCTTCTTAACCAGATAGACAATCCCTCCGATGTGGTCCTCATGTCCGTGGGTGATAAAAAGCCCTTTCAGCTTATCGGCGTTTTCGACAATATAGCTGAAATCTGGCAGGACAATATCAATGCCGTACATTTCATCGTCTGGGAATTTTAAGCCGCAGTCTACGATGATCATCTCGTCCTTGTATTCGAAAACCGTCATGTTTTTTCCGATTTCACCAAGTCCCCCAATGGGAATCACTTTAAGCTTATCTTTATGCTTTGGCGGGTGGTTCCTTCTTTTGGACCGGTGGTTCTGACGATTCTGATTTCTATTTTCGTTTTTATTCTGTTGTGTTTCGATCAAAATAATCTCCTTTCATTATTTTATATCCGTCCGGCCGTGTCAAAACGGACCGGTATCTCTGAATCAATTGTAATTGTGTTTCCTCTGATGACACACCTTAGGGCGCGAACGACCAGGCCCTCTTCATACCCCTTTTTAAGGAGCCCTGAAAAAAGCGGATCGGTGGCAATATTGGGCGTAAAAAACTGGGCGTCCTCTCTTTGTACAACGAAGAGCACGCCAGCCTCGTAGCCTTCTGTATGCGCATGCATGAGTTCTTCCAGGTGTTTACAGCCCCGTTCGGTCGGGGCGTCTGGAAACATCGCCGCAGCGCCAACCACTAGGTTAGCGCTTTTCACTTCGTACAGGCAGGGGCGTCCCTCCCGCTCAAAAGCCAGATCAAAGCGGCTTTTGCCGTAGGTTACTTCCCTTTTAAGCTGACAGACATCCGGGGCTTTTTCCATAAACTCAAAGGCAAGCGCGTTGGCCATGGTCGAGTGTATGCAGACCCATGTGCTTTTGTACCATACTGTCAGCAGCGTAAAATCCGTCTTTCTCTTTGGCGACGGATTAAAAGCCATTTGAACCCGGGCGCCGGGCACGAGAAGCTCGCGCATCCGGCCGGTATTTGCTACGTGCGCCGTAATTTCACGTGGGGCGCTGTCCGTATCGATCATAACCCGGGCAATAAATCGGTTAGGCCTGGAGATGAATTCCCCCTCAACGATGGGGAAGCTGCTCAGCTCCATTATTATTCCTGATGGTCTCCGCCGCAGCCGCAGCCGCAACCGCATTCTTCGTCATCGTCGTCTTCTTCCATCAGCTGTTCGTAGGTCTGTTCGATCAGTGCGAATTCTTCTTCGCTTTCGACTGGGTAAAGGGTTTCTTCACCATTTTCATCCTCGCGGATTACGAATGGGAATACATCTTCGCTTTCTTCGTCTTCTGCTAAGAGGACATAGGTTTTGTCTTCAATGTCAAAGCTGATCACCAGCTCAAATACGCGTTCTACACCGTCTTCGTCTAATAATGTAATTTTGTTGTCTTCCATGTTTAAATACCTCGTTTTCTTTAAATTTAGTTTATATTATTATGCTTAATTCAGCTTTAATATCCTTTATTTGTGTGCTCACCGCTGTCCAGATAGACCTGCAGGATCATCTGGGCTGCCAGGGTATCGATGTACTCCTTGCGCTTTTCACGCCGCACGCCGCCTTCGATCAAAACCCGTTCGGAGGCTTTTGATGTCAGTCTTTCGTCAATATAGACAACCTCCAGATTCAGCCGTTTTTTTAAGAACTGGCAGAAATTGCGTGTCTTACGGGCCTGAGCGGTCTCATTTCCTTCCATGTCCCTGGGCAGTCCGGATACCAGGGTGGTCACGTTAAACTGCTCCACAACATCTGTAAAAAAGGCCAGATCATCGTCACGCGTTTTGCGTTTCCAGGTTCTGTAACCCTGGGCGGTTATGCCAAGCGGATCACTGACTGCGATACCAATATATTTATCCCCGACGTCAAGGCCGAGTATGCGTTTTGTTGCCATAAATTTTTCTCTTTCCAGTTTTATACCCAAAGTCAGCAGGTTCAATACTAAATAACTTTTATGCAAAAAAGCGGACAATAGGCCGCACAATAACAGCAGGTCAAACACTTTGAATGATCCACCTGTGCTTTTCCATCAATAATTGTGAGCGCTTTCTGGCTGCAATGGGCGGCGCATTCGCCGCAGCCCTCGCACCAATCGCTGATATGCAGGCTTTTTTTCGCGCCTGCCACGCGTTTTGCAAGCGCTGCCTCGATGGGCTCTCCGTTTATCTTGGCCGCATTGTAACGCACCTCGTCAACGGACTGCATGCCAAAGGCGATGGCGTCCAGGGTTTCCAGACCCAGGATATAATCGAAGCAGGCCTCCTTGCTGGCCAGCAGGTTACCGCCGCCCAGTGGCTTCATGCCAAAAACGCCCTTTCCGGCCTGTTTAGCCTTCAGAATCGCGGCTTCCATATCCTCACGGCTTCCGTCCTCGATGCCAATACCCGTTAGGTTAATGAGGGGAAAAACGACTTCGATCTCGTTAAAATCCACTGCATCGCGAACGCCCTCAACCCGGTGGGTCGAGATGCCAAAGGCGCGTATCACGCCCTTCTCTTTCATTTTCAGAAGATACTCAATGGCTTCCCAGTGTCCCTCAAAGGTCAGTCGGCTCTCCTGCTCATGCAGCATATAAATATCAACATAGTCCCGTCCCAGCTCACGTAAAGCTCTGTCCAGGCTTTTGGCTACACCCTCGGCCGAGTAATCATAGGATTTGGTACAGATGACCAGATCCTTTTTAATCTCCAATGCCTGCCTGAGGTAAGGGTAGCAGTTATACAGGTCGGCCGTATCAAAAAAATTGATTCCGGCCTCCAGAGCCGCTTCGATGATCGGGCGGCTTTCTTCCAGTGTTTTGTTTTTCTGCAGCGGGCCAATGGTCAGGCTTCCAAAGCAGAGCCTTGAAACCTCGATCCCCGTCTGTCCCAGTTTGCGATATTCCATCATTCGTCGTTTCCTGTTTATTTCTATTGGAAAAAAGACCCACGGCTCCCCTTTACAATAGAAATAAAAAGTCTTAGGCAAACTGTCAAAATTCGCCTAAGACCTGTGTTCATCTATAAGCTCGTTATTCTTGAATACTGCTCAAATAGCGTTTTACCAGCTCTTCAAGAAGTTCATCGCGTTCGATTTTCTGGATTAAGTTACGGGCGTCATTATGGCTCGTGATATAAGTCGGATCGCCAGACATAACATAACCAACGATTTGATTAACGGGATTATATCCTTTTTCGATCAGTGCCTTGTTGACTTCCTGCATGACTTCATCAATTGTTTTGGCTTTATCGTTGTTCACGTCAAACAAGATGGTCCCTCGATCAAATACTGTATTGCTATCCATTTTGCCATTCCTCCTCTTTACTGGTCTACGCCTATTTTAACGCAATAACCTTCAAAAGACAAGCTTTTTTTCTTGAAAACCCTTAGTCAAGCTGATTCTTGATGATTTCTTTAGCTTTTTCTAAGGCTTCGCCCAGTTTTTCGGGCTTTTTGCCACCAGCCTGAGCCATATCCGGGCGTCCGCCGCCGCCGCCGCCTGCAATCTGCGCTACTTCCTTAATAAGCTTGCCGGCGTGGAAACCCTTATCGAGAATATCCTTGGTGGCTGTAGCGATAAAGTTTACCTTTTCCTTACCCTTGGTGCCGAGCAGCACAATACCGGAGCCCATTCGGTCCTTAAGCATGTCGCTGATGTTGCGGAGCTCTTCCATATCCACTCCTTCAACCTCTGCGATGGTGGTCTGTACGCCGTCGATCACGGTCACCTTCTGATGGATATCCATCACCATATTGCCGGCAAATTTATGCTTGAGCTCGTTGATGATTTTTTCTTTATGCTTGCTCTGTTCAGACAGCTCGGTAACCTTTTCCAGAAGATGGTCTGGGTTGGTCTTTAAGGCTTCCGCGGTTTCGAGCAGGGTGTCATCCATCTGCTCAACATGATAAACGGCGTTCATGCCTGTGGCCGCTTCGATACGGCGGATGCCGGCTGCGACGCCGGTTTCGCTCAGGATTTTAAACATCCCGACCTGGGCGGAGTTCGTGATATGGCAGCCGCCGCAGAGCTCGATGCTGAAATCTCCAACCTTGACAACGCGGACAACCTCGCCGTATTTTTCACCGAAAAGAGCCATCGCGCCCATGGAGCGGGCGTCGTCGATGCTGGTTTCAAAAATGGCGACATCCATGGCTTCCAGAATCGCCTTATTGACGATTTCCTCTACCTGACGTTTTTCTTCGTGAGTCATTGGCTGGAAATGGTTAAAGTCAAAACGGAGGCGTTCTGGCGATACAAAGGAGCCTGCCTGTTCAACATGGTCACCCAGCACCTGCTTCAGCGCTTTCTGGAGCAAATGGGTCGAGGTATGGTTTCTCTGGGTAGCGGCGCGCAGCTCACGGTTGACCTTTGTCGTAACCTCTTCGCCCATTTTAAAGGTTCCAGAAACCACCTTGCCATAATGGATATGGCGGCTCAGGCTGCCCTTTTTACAGTCGGTTACTTCGATCACGCTGTCGCCGGATACGATCTGGCCTTTATCGCCAACCTGTCCGCCGCTTTCAGCATAGAACGAGGTTTTGTCAAGCAGCACCAGAACATCCTCACCAGCGTGTACTTCGCTCACCAGCTCTTCACCTGCGATCAGGCCAATGATTTTTCCGGTTGCTTCCAGATTGTCATAGCCTACGAATTCAACCAGCGCGTCTGGTCCCAGCGGGTTAAAGGGATCGTCTGCCCAGACAGCCAGGTCACTTTCGGCACGGGCCTTCCGCGCGCGCTCACGCTGCTCCTGCATGGCTTCTTCAAATTCACTGGCGATCAAGGTCAGGCCGCGTTCCTCTACAATTTCCTTAGTCAGGTCATAGGGGAAGCCGTAGGTGTCGTATAATTTAAAGGCGCCTTGTCCGGGGAATACCTTTTCTTCCTGTGCGATCAGGCTGTCCAGCTCTTTTTCGAGCAGGCTCAGGCCCTGGTCGATGGTTTCTTTAAAACGTTCTTCCTCAATTTTTATGAGCTTCTGAATGTAATCCTGCTTTTCTGCCAGCTCCGGATAAGCGCCAGACGAAACGCGAACCACTTCCTTGGCCACATCATAAAGGAAAAGCTCCTGCATACCAAGCAGCTTGCCGTGGCGGGCGGCACGTCTCAGGAGACGTCTCAGAACATAGCCACGGCCTTCGTTACCCGGCATAACGCCGTCAGCGATCATAAAGGTAACGCTGCGGACATGGTCGGTAATAACGCGGATGGAAACATCGTCCTGTGTGTTTTCGCCGTATTTTACACCGGCCTTTTTACAGATATAGTTTAAAATATGGCCGATGGTATCAATCTCGAAAATATTGTCAACACCCTGCATAATGGTGGCCAGACGTTCCAGGCCCATGCCGGTATCGATATTTGGGTTGGCCAGCGGGTTGTAGTTGCCTTCCTCGTCCTTGTCAAACTGGGTGAATACCAGGTTCCAGAACTCAACATAACGGTCGCACTCGCAGCCCGGAGCGCAGTCTGGGCTGCCGCAGCCATATTCTTCTCCGCGGTCATAGTAAAGCTCGGAGCAGGGGCCGCATGGTCCCAGTCCGTGTTCCCAGAAGTTGTCTTCTTTTCCGAGACGGACGATCCGTTCTTCCGGCACGCCGATTTCGTCATGCCAGATATCATGGGCTTCGTCATCGTCTAAATAGATGGAGACATAGATTTTTTCCGGGTCCATTTCCATGACCTCGGTACAGAATTCCCATGCCCATGGAATGGCTTCATTTTTAAAGTAATCTCCAAAGGAAAAGTTGCCGAGCATTTCAAAGAAGGTACCGTGGCGGGCGGTTTTTCCCACATTTTCAATGTCTGGGGTACGGATACACTTCTGGCAGGTGGTTACCCGTTTTCTCGGCGGAATCTCATCGCCTGTAAAATAAGGCTTCATCGGAGCCATCCCGGAGTTGATCAAAAGCAGACTCTTGTCATTGATCGGCACCAGTGGAAAGCTCTTTAATCTTAAATGTCCTTTGCTCTCAAAGAACGCTAAAAACTTTTCACGAATTTCGTTTAAACCTAAAGGTTGCATGTTTTCGTTCTCCCTTTTATGAATTTGTTTTTGTTTATACTTGATGCTTTGAGTAAAAAAATAAAACTCCGCCCCTGCAAACAGGGACGAAGTTGATTTCCGCGGTACCACCCAAATTAGCAAAGCGGCGCTTTGCTCACTCAAACAAATAACGGTCTGTCAGCCGTCGGTTCTTACACTCTCCTGATTTCAGAACCGCTGCTCAAATGGGGCGGCCTTATCACTTCCATGGAAACTCACACCAACCGTTCCCTCTCTGAATGGTCTGTCATAAGGTTGTCATTCTCATTGCATTCATATTTACTTAACATTCAAATTATATGTAATGTTTTCGCTTTTGTCAAGCCTTATTCTGAATTGCCTGTCAATATTCTTTTACCTGAGCATTTCACCCTTGGAGGATGCAAAACCGGCGATCAAATACTTCATGACAACCTTGACCGTTCCCATGATCGGTACTGCCAGAATCATACCCAAACCGCCAAACATGGCGCCAAAGAAAAAGATAGAAAAAATAATGACAACCGGGTGCAGCCCAACGTTGCCGGACATGAGCGCCGGCGCCAGCAGATTGCCGCACACCACCTGGACAACGGCCATCCAAATCAGGATATAAACCATCTGTATCGGGCTTGACAGCAGCGCCATCACGCAGATCACCACCATTCCCACCGCCGGACCAAAATAAGGGATCATGGTCGTAACCCCCGCAATCACACCGATGACCGGCGCGTAGGGCAGCCCCATAAAGTAAGCGCCCACACCTGTCAGAATCCCGGCGATAATGGACATGAGCCCCTGTCCACGGATAAAGCCGCCGATAACCATATCGATGTCATAAAACATTTTCTTTACCTGATTTCTGGCGTCAATGGGCACCAGATACATGAGGGACTGGGTGAATACCTCCTTGTCCAGCAGGAGGAAAATGGTCACCAGTGGAACGATAACGATGTTCATCAGCTGGCCGCTGTTGGCGATAAGGGCATTGGATAAGCCCTGCAGCATACTGCCGAACATGCCAGCCACCTGAGACAGACTTTGTTCAAGATTAAAGTATTTCGACATATCTGAAGCGTTGTATTTCTGAATAAATTCAGATATCTGCCCGCTGTAATTCTGCAAATTCTGGAGCATTGACGGAATGTTTGTCACCATCTGGGCAATGTTGCTGATCAGGCTGGGCACAAAGCTCATAAAAACGCCGAACAAAATCAAAAGGACAATGACGCAGACAAAAAGAACGGACAACCCGCGACCAAAGCCCCGGCGTTCAAAGATCCTGACCAACGGGTTTAGGAGGTAGGCCAAAATAATGGCCATAAAAAATGGCATGAACATTCCCGAAAAGGTGGGCCATAAAAATACCGCAAAAAGGATGCAGATCAAAACCACAATGGTGTTGACCATCAAAATTCGTTTTTTATCCGGTGATATTTTCATGATGTTCCTCCCCCAAAACCTTTTCCAGAATACCGCCCTCCCGGTGCGTCCGGTCCATTTCCAGCATATCTCTGTCGTAATTCAGGCTTTTATCATGGTATGTCATATGTTCTGCGGCCACAAGGCTGTAGCCGTAGTCCAGATCGTCAAAAAAGCTGCGTGACAAATCATATTCCTGAACCTTAAAATCCTTGGAGACCGTCGCATCTGCGACTTTGGCAAAGCGCTTGCCATCCACATCCTTTACCGGTGTGTTCACGATCGAATAGCTGTCCGCAAGCCGCGCCTTCATTTCTTTTGCGGAGAGCTTGGTGATGCCCTTGTCCCCGCCCAGTGTTACATGGTCATAGTCCACTTCGATGATATCTGAAGGAAAAATAATCTGTGCTTTGCTGAACAGGCCGCCCTCCGAGAGAACCAGGCAGTCAATTTTGTGGTCCCGAACTCTTATGTCGCGCACAAGCCCCCGAAGCCGTGTGTCATTTTCAAGAAACACCTGGGTATTTAATAAATTACTGGCTTTCATTTTTTCACCTTTCTATATAAACTTTGTTGCTTCTGTCGCTGGCTTTATTATAGCACATCCGCAAGCGCATTGTCTTGAGAGAATGCTCAAGAATTCTTCAAATCCAAAGGTCACTCTTCTTTCTTTAAAAGCTTTCGCGGGTCTATGTCCCTCTGGCTCAGACGATGGTTGACTGTCTGGCCGGTCAATGTATAGAGTACTGAGAAGAGCGGGATCATCACAATGATGCCTAGAATCCCAAAAGCTCCTCCGCCAATGGTGACCGCGGCCAGAATCCAAAGCGGGGACAAGCCAATGGAGCTGCCCACAACATGGGGGTAGATCAGGTTGCCCTCGACATGCTGTACGATGAAGCAGGCAATCACAAAAATCAACGCCTTGACCGGGCTCAGGGTCAAGATGAGAAACGCCCCCAGACAGCAGGCCACAATGGCGCCAAAGACAGGGATCAGCGAAAACAGACCGATCAGCACTGCAATGGTCAGGGCATATGGCATCTGCAAAAGCGATAATACAATGGTATAAATGACTGTTAAAATCAGGGCTTCAATGCACTGTCCTGAAACAAAATGACTGAAGGTTTTCTGGGTAAGGCTGGCAATTTCCAAAATCCGGTCAACGCGCCTTTCCGGCAGATAGGCGTACAGAAGCTTTCTGGTTTGAAGCCCCAGCCTTTCTTTCTGGAACAAAAGGTAAACCGCCACCACCAGGCCGATCACCGTATGAAAAACACCGCCTGCTACCGAGGCTGCCACGTTCAGCGTTGTGTTTAAAAATCCCGCAGCGCCGCCCCTGAAAAAGGAAAACAGGTTTTTGCTGAGCATGTCCCAGTTCAGACTTTCAAGCCCACCGGTATCCAGCTTCTGTATAAAAGCAGAAATCTCTGAATGCTCGCCGAGAATGCGGACCGCCCAGCTCTGAAAGCTTGCAAGAACCGATGGAAAGTTCTTTGCAAAGAGTAATACAGCGTTTACCAGCTCCGGCAGCACGAGAAAGATAACCAGGGCCACAATACCAAGAAGAATTAAAAATGCCATCAGGATACTCAGAGGTCGCCGCAGTTTTTGGACACGCTTTCCCTTTAGGCGCTTTTTTGTAAACAGACGCCTTTCCATGAGGCTCATGGGTATATTTAAGACAAAGGCAATGCCAGCGCCGATGATAAAGGGGGAAACTAATCCCAGAAGCCCGAGAAACGCCCCCCACACTGCGTCGATATTCTTAAGTCCCGCCCATAAAATCAGCGCCAGAATAATGAGCCCGATTAAGGTCCGTTTTGTTTTTTGGTTCATCTCCATTACCATTCCCTCTTTCTTTTGCTGAATCTTGCACCATCACGAGTTGCTTATTTTTTAATACCCTTTTTTAATGTCCTGTCAACAAAAGGATTTCTCATAAATAAAAAAACGCCTTTCATGATTGAAAAGCGTTTTGGATCATAGGCTTATGCGCTGTGCTTTGATTTATAATCTTCGATAGCAGCCTGAATGGCTTCAGCCGCTAAAACAGAGCAGTGGATTTTTTCAGTCGGAAGTCCGCCAAGGGCTTCCACTACTTCTGAGTTTTTCAGGGCGGCGGCTTCTTCAACGGTTTTACCCTTGATCATTTCTGTGGCCATACTACTGGTCGCAATGGCGGCGCCGCAGCCAAAGGTCTTAAAGCTGGCGTCTTCAACAATGCCGTCATCGTTTATTTTTAAATACATTTTCATAATATCGCCACAGGCAGGGCTGCCTACCTGGCCGATTCCGTTTGCGTCTTCCATTTCCCCGACATTTTTAGGGTTTTGGAAGTTTTCCATTACTTTATCTGTATATTCCATCATGATTTTATTCTCCTTATCTATCTGTTATTTTTCATCATTCTCAGTGATGATGGTGGTGGTCATGGTCATAAACGGCGTCATCAATCGGGCTGTTGGCGTCAATGGGTGACATTTTTCTCAGCCGTTCAATAATATCGACAAGATTGTCGACGACGTAATGAATATCCTCCATGGTGGTGTGCTTGCCAATGGTCAGTCTCAGGGAGCCGTGGGCAATCCCAGCCGGCAGTCCAATGGCCAGCAGTACGTGCGACGGGTCCAGAGAGCCTGAGGTACAGGCCGACCCGCTTGAGCCCGCAACGCCAATCAGGTCAAGACTTAAGAGAATGGATTCCCCTTCAATATAGTCAAAGCAGAAATTGGCATTCCCCGGAAGACGCTTGGTCGGATGCCCATTTAAACGCACCTGAGGAATTTTCTCCATTACACCCTTGATCAGAGCGTCTCTGAGCTCCTGTAAATGGGCTGTATTGGCTTCAAGGTCATTGGCTGCCATTTCCGCAGCCTTGCCAAATCCGACGATGGATGCAGTGTTTTCTGTACCGGCGCGGCGTCTTCTTTCCTGCGCGCCACCGTGGATCAGATTGTCGATCGGTACACCCTTTCGGATATATAAAGCGCCGATTCCCTTCGGTCCATAGATTTTATGACTGGAGAGGGATAACAAGTCCACATTCAAATCTTTTACGTCAATGGGAACATTGCCGAAGGCCTGCACTGCGTCGGTATGGAAGATGATCCCCTTAGCCTTGACAATTTCTCCGATTTCTTTAATGGGTTCAATGGTGCCGATCTCGTTGTTGGCAAACATGATTGAAACCAGAATGGTTTCATCCTTGATGGCGTTCTTGAGATCGTCCAGTGAAATAAGTCCGTCCGCATCAACCGGAAGGTAGGTGACCTCAAAGCCTTCCTTTTCAAGGTATTCACAGGTGTGAAGCACTGCGTGGTGCTCGATTTCTGTGGTGATGATGTGGTTTCCCTTTTTTCTGTTTTTTAAAGCCACACCCTTGATGGCCCAGTTGTCCGATTCGGAGCCGCCGGCTGTAAAGTAAATTTCTTTCGGGTCTGCGTTAATGGCCTGGGCAAGCTGTAATCTGGCAGCTTCCACGCCGCGCTTGGCTTCCCGGCCCTCTTTATAAATAGAGGATGGGTTTCCGTATTTTTCTGTAAAATATGGCAGCATTTCTGCCAAAACCGCTTCGTCAACGGCTGTTGTCGCCGCGTTATCTAAATAGATTCTTTTCATAAAAAGCCTCTCTTTCAATTATCCATTAAGTCTTGTAAAGACCGGTTATCAATGATGTTATTAATGCTGTCTCTGATTTCCATCCAGAGTCCTCTGGTGACACATTCTCCCGACTTCTGGCAGACATAGCCCTCAGGGCCGCCGACGCAGTCGGCCAGCTCAATAGGGCCTTCCAGCGCGCGGATAATCTCACCAACACTGATGTCCTTGGGTTCTCTTGAAAGAATGTACCCACCTTTCGCGCCTCTTAAACTGACGATCAGTCCCGCCTTTTTAAGGGTCGAAAAAAGCTGTTCCATATAGGAGTCTGAAAAATTCTGTTTTTCTGCTATCTCTTTTATTGATACTGGCCCATTGCCATACCGGCACGCCAGCTCATACATAGCCAGTACACCGTACCGGCCCTTTGTGGAGAGTCTCACTGTGGCACCTCCTTTTTAATTCCCAGTATTCCACCTGGAATTTAATAGTATTATAGCACAGTTCCGCATTAATGCAAGATAAAATTTTGTTCTTTGGCATTTTTTCAGGAAAAATTATTATTTTTCTCCAAAATAAAAACATCTGGATATAAAACTGCTATCCAGATGTTTCAATTATTTATTCTGCTTCTCTCAATCGTTCCACCAGCGTTTCCTTTTCAAAGCTGCGGAGTGCAATTTTTGAGATAAGGTATGGTACCAGAAGCAGGATTACCGCGTAGGCCAGCACATAAAAAACCGGAAACTGGTAAATCATATAGTAGACTCCAAGCTTTCCAAAGGCCCAGCAGATCATATAGCCTGCTGCGGTGCCGAGCGTCAGAGTGATAAGCAGATTTCCCGCGGCCAGAAGCATCCCCTCGCCGAGCACCATCTGGCGGATCTGCCTGCGGCTCATGCCAATGGATTCCAGCATGGCCAGCTCCTGCTTTTTAGACAGGATGTTGGTAATCAATGTATTGACAAGATTGATCATACTGAATGCGATGATAAACAATGCCAGCCCCAGCGCAGTAGCTGAGAGGGTCGCAATGCTTCCCGCATCCTGTTCTCTCTGTTCCTGAAGCGTTGACAGAGCAAGGTTTGGATTGCTGTCTACCAAAGCCCGCAGCGGCTGCTCAACCGCAAATTCCATAGAAGGCTCTGTCGAAACAATAAAATCCTTATCAAGATTAAAGGGCACGATGGACTGGAGGACCTCCTGAGGCATCATAAACCATCCACTGATGGGCTTCGGATAGTCTGTGCTGATCATACCTGCTATTTTTACCTCTTTGGGTACCACGGTATCGCCATTGTAAAAATAGAGGGTTAACGCATCGCCAACCTCAAAATGCCAGCCATAAATTTCCTGCACCACCGAGTTGGCCTGAAGAAGGATGGTGTCGCCTTTCAGCATTGCATCGTAATCCAGGTTCCCATCCTCCAGGTATTTTTCAAGCTCCTGAGCCTGCTCTCTGGTAAATGGGGAGATGTTATCCTCAACATGGACAAGATCCTCTTTAGGATAATCAAATTCAACAGAGGTCGCCTGGTTACTGCGGATACCATCCACCCCAGGGATGGACAAAATCTGGCTTTCAAGCGTGTCGGTGAAAGGGGAATTCTTCTGAAGTCCTGCTATACCGTACTCTGAGAGCTCCATAGCGTTTCCTGAAAAAGAAACGATGTATTCCGAATCCGCAAAATCGCCCTGACGCGAATACATTTCTTTATCAAAGGAATTGACAAAGGTCGCTGCCGCCATAAATAGAACGCCGCCGATCCCCAGCGAGAGAACTGTCATAAAAACTTTTTTCCGGTTTCTGGCCGAGTTCATGGCTGCGAGATGCAGCGGGCTGATTCTCCGGTGTACCTTTTTGGTTTTCTTTTTCCTGCCGCCGGAGTAAGCCGAATATTTCGAAGCCTCAATGGGCGAAATTGACGCCGCGATTGAGGCAGGCTTCCGAACGGAAATCAAAACAGTGATCAGGTCAATCACGAGCACCAGCAGCGCTACCAGCAGTGTATTTAAAAGGCTCCATCCGTCAGGCTTCAGAAAATAGGCGATAACACTGCCGATAATAACCCCCACCGGAGCCGATACGGCAAAGAGATAGACGCCTTCGCGGGTAACCAGCCGCCGCACCTGTTTTTTGGTCGTGCCAATGGTCCTCAGCTGTCCATACTGGCGTATCCTGCCAACCACCGAGATATAGAAAACGCCATAGATAACCAGAACACTGGCGAGCAGTACAACAACTCCCACACACGCAGCCAAAGCGATTTCCGGAGTATCTGCTGTCAGGGTGTCCAGAAAATGATCGTTTGGATTCATGTCCTCCCGCGGTATTCCCGCATCACCGCCGACTGAATAAATCGCCGCTTTACAGGTTTCCTTGCCCATCTTCTCTGCCCCTGAAAGCCGGACATAGGCCTCGTAGGGAATGTTTTTCATCTGAGGGCCATTTTCGGCGTAGGCCTTTGAAAAGACCAGCGTATACTGCTTGCTTCCCATTGTTCCCTCAATAAAGCCGCTGACCTTGAAGCTTTCAGTTGCTCCGTTCAGGAAAGTTACGGTAAATTCTGTTCCAAGCTCTGCCGGCTTGCCGATCTGTTCCAGGTATTCTCGTGAAACCAACATCTCATTTTCCTGTACTGGCAGCTTTCCGTCCAGCAGGTCCATTGTTTTAATATCCATGGAATTGCCATCCACATAGACAGGCACCAGCGTATAATTGTCGATTTCTACCGCCTGTCCCCTTTTTCCGAGCGTCAGGTAGGAAACTCGTGAATCCTGTGTCAGGCGATGCAGTTTGTCATCTGTCAGGTTATAGTAAATCGCATGCTGCGCTCTGGCCATGGCACGTTTATCCGCTTCTTTCATCTCGACGGTAAACAGGCTCATAACCATCAGGAGGCTTACAGATAAAATAATGGTGACAGCAATAAAGGCATTGCGCATTTTGCTCGTTTTAATGCTGTCTCTGGCAAGCTTTCCGATAACTTTTCCATTATTATTTTTTTCGTAATTCATTGCCGTTACCTGCCGTTTACGATCTTGCCGTCCTCAATACGGATAACCTCATCCGCCAGCTGGGCAATTTCTTCATTGTGCGTAATCATGACAATGGTCTGGTTAAACCGGGCGCTGGTTGCCTTTAGCAGGCTCAGAACATCCTGGCTGGTCCGGCTGTCCAGGTTTCCTGTCGGCTCATCTGCCAGAATAATCGCCGGCTTTGTCGCCAGTGCTCTGGCGATGGCGACACGCTGCTGCTGTCCGCCTGACAGGTTTCCCGGCAGGCTTGTCAGCTTTTCCTTAAGCCCAAGCATTTTGACAATACCGCCCACAAAGCGTTTATCTGCTGTATTACCGTCCAGTTCAATGGGCAGTACAATATTTTCGTATACATTAAGGATAGGCACCAGGTTGTAGTTTTGGAAAATGAAGCCGATCTGGCGTCTTCTGAAGATGGTCAGCTGCTCGTCGTTCATGTCAGACAGCTCCTTGCCGCCTATCTTTACACTGCCAGAGGTCGGCTTATCCAGCCCTCCTAACATATGCAGAAGGGTTGATTTTCCACTTCCGGAGGTTCCCACAATGGCTGTAAATTTTCCTTGTTCAACCGATAAGGACACACCATCCAGTGCCTTTACCATACTCTCGCCGCTGCCGTAATGCTTTTTCAAATCCGTTGTTTTTAAGATCTCCATTTTCTGTCTCCTTTATTTGCTGACTTAATCTTATCACCTGAATGTTTCAAAAAGCTCTCGATTTGAAAAAAGAATGTTACAGTTTTGAGAGATTGCTCATCAACCGGCCTGATTCGGCAGAAATACTGAAAAAACAGAGCCTTCACCTTCCCGTGAGGCTACTTTAATGTAGCCCTGCTCTTTCCCGATAATCTCGCGCGCCAGATAAAGCCCCACGCCGATGCCAGGGGTACTGTGGACCTTGGATTCTCTGTAAAACCGTTTAAAAATATCATTGATATGTGTCTCAGAAACGCCGATCCCTGTATCCGCAATTTCTATTTTTGTGTACATCTCCCACTGTTCTGCTGAAACAGATACCTTTCCACCCTCCGGGGTGTATTTAACCGCGTTTTCCAACAGATTAAAAAGCGCTTCGGCCGTCCATTTTGTATCGTGATAAAGCTCCAGCGTCTCGTCACACACCACGTTTACGGTGATCCCCTTTTTTTCTGCCGGCATAGTAATACCGCTGATTGCCTGGGCAAGAGTAGGATAAAAGACCTGACGCTCAGCCTTTAATACGATCTGTCCGTTTTCCAACCGTGATATTTTTGTCAGCACCTGGATCAGAAAGTCAAGCTTTTCCACCTGATTTTGAAGCCCATCCAGAAAGAAAAGCCTTTTTTCCTCTGGAACCTGAGGATTCGTTACGGTATCCGCGTACATTTTTATATTGGCAATAGGCGTCTTAAGCTGGTGTGATATGTCTGAAATAATCCTCTGAACCGCCTGCTTTTGTTCGCTGCTCTCTTGGGTGGCGGCATTGGTAATATCATATAACTGATTCAGCTTCATCTGCACTTTTGAAGACAGAGTTTCCTCCTCCAGGTTAAAGGACTGTATCCCTTCGTTCTGGATCAAGCTGTCCAGACTTGAGCAGAGCTCATCCGCAAAGGAAACAAAGCGCCGTCTGCAAATCAGCTGAAAAACATAGAAAATCCCCCAAAAAGCCACTGCAAAAATTATCGCGGCCGCACGAAGCATCATGCCCGTATCACGATCGGTCAGGGCAAAGACCAGCACCGCGAAGGCCGCAGTCAAAATACTCATAACAGCAATACTGATCCACTCCTGCAGCACAGTGGATACTTGTCTTTTACGCATCCCCTTCACCGGTCCATTCATAGCCCATCCCATAGATTGTTTTAATATAGGCAAAGGTATCGTCTGATATTTTTGAACGCAGGCGGCTGACATTGATCGTAAGGGTATGCTCATCAACAAAATTTCCCTCATTGTCCCACAGACTTTCCAAAAGCATTTTCCGGGTCAGCACCCTGCCGGGATTTTTACAGAAAAGCTGCAGAAGCTTAAACTCTGTCGGCGTCAGCACCAGTGGCTCTCCGTTTTTGCTAGCCGCCCGTTTCTCAAAATCAATCTCAAGGTTTCCACAGATAAACAGCTCTTTTCTGCTGACTTCACTTCTTCTGAGAACCGCGTTGATGCGTTTAATCACGATCTTTATGTTAAAGGGCTTGGTAATATAATCATCTGCTCCCAGCTCGAAGCCTTTCAAAATATCATCGTCCAAGTCACAGGCTGTTAGAAAAACCAATGGAGTTCTGTCCTGGAGCCGCAGCTTTTTCGCCAGACCAAAGCCATCGCCATCCGGAAGATTCACATCCAAAATCACCATATCCCAGTGGTCTTTCTCAATCCTTTTTCCAGCGTCTTCAAAACGCTGTACCAAAGTGGTTTTGAAGCCCTCAAGCTCCAGATTATAGCAAAGACCTGCGCCCAGCATTTCATCGTCTTCCACTACAAGAATACTCTTCATTTTATGCTCCTCTCTGGAATATTGTCATCATTCTAATATTTTATCCTAACTTATAAGGAAAGAGAAGTTTCTTTTTTAAAAAAGCATTTCCTTTTCATCTGCTTTCGGGTATGATCATAAGGGCCTACTGCCTTTTTTGTGCAGGAACTGCGAGGAAACTTTTCTCATTTGATGGTAAACTTTTGTTGTAAGGAGAGTGTTAAACATGGAATGGATTCAAAGACTCAACCAGGCTGTCAATTACATTGAAGAAAACCTGAGCGGCACCATTGACTATAGTACAGCTGCCAAAATCGCCTGCTGCTCAACCTTTCACTTTCAAAGGATGTTTTCATACATTGCAGATATACCGCTTTCCGAGTATATCCGCAGGCGCCGCATGACCGCAGCCGCATTTGAGCTTCAGACAACTGCTGCAAGGGTAGTGGACATCGCACTGAAATATGGGTACCAGTCCCCTACCGCTTTTACCCGCGCATTCCAGAGTGTTCACAGTGTACCACCCTCTTCCGCCAGATCAAAAGGAATTTCTTTGAAAGCCTATCCACGGATTACCTTCTCTATTTCAATTAAAGGAGATACCGAAATGAATTACAAAATTATTGAAAAACAAGCATTTAGAATTGTAGGTGTGTGCAAATCACTGGACGTAAACTTTGAGGAGAGCTATAAAAAGGTTCCTGCTCTCTGGCAGGAGGCTGCCAAAAAGAACCTGATCCCACAGCTTGTACCGCTTATGGATAAAGAGCCCTTTGGTGTGCTGGGAGTGAGCTCCAGCATGAACGAAAAAACCTTCGACTATTATATTGCCGTTGCGACAGACAAATCTTTGCCGCAGGGGATGACTGAGTTCACCATCCCTGCCGCCACATGGGCTGTTTTTGAGTGCATCGGCCCTATGCCTCAGGCCATCCAGACCCTGCAGCGCCGCATTGTCACCGAGTGGCTGCCAAACTCTGGCTATGAATACGCCAACGCGCCGGATATCGAGGTCTACGGCGAAGGCGACCAGCAGGCAGAGGACTACCGATGTGAGGTCTGGCTGCCGGTTTCAAAAAAATAGAAATACAAAAACAGACCATTCAAAATAAGAATGGTCTGTTTTTCTGTTATGGTCTAAGCCCAGAGCCTCCCTGAAGCGTAATGGTTTCACCACTGATAAAAGAAGCGTCCTCACTGGCCAGAAAAACACAGGTACGTCCAATATCCTTTTCGGCGTCACCAAAACGGCCGAGCGGTACGCCCTTAATGGTTTTTGCGTATAGCTCCGGATACTCTTCCTTCCATTTTGCCAACCCCGGTGTTTCTACCAGGGGGCAGACCACATTGACATTAATGCCGTACTGTCCCCATTCCGTAGCCGCTACTCTTGACAGTCCCCGGATTCCCTCTTTCGCTGCAGCATAGGAGGATTGTCCCTCTCTTCCCGACAAACCGGCTCCTGAAGCAAAATTAATGATGGCGCCATGACTTTCCTTGAGATACGGAAAAGCTTCTCTCATGTAGAAAAATGTCGCGTAAAGTCCTGTATTGATGGCAAGGTCAAAGTCTTCCTTTGTGTGATCCTGCAAAAGCACGCCGGATTTTGAGGTTTGTGCATTGTTGATTAACACATCGATATGTCCAAAACGTTCAACGGTCTTTTCAATGACGTTTTTAACTGCGGCTTCGTCGCTTCCATCCGCTGTTACTGTCAGCACCTCAACATGGTATTCCGACTCGAGTTGTTCTTTTGCCTGCTCGAGGGTAGAAGGAGTTCTTCCGGTCAGTACAAGGGAGGCACCCTCACTGGCAAAGGCTTTGCTGACGCCAAAACCGATTCCCTTACCGCCGCCAGTTATAATAACGACTTTGTTTTTCATTCTCATTTTAGTCATCCTTTCTGTGTCAAAGATTAAATTTTCTTTATCTTCGGGGTATTATAAAGTATTTTTTTATATCTGTAAATAATTGTTAAATATTTGTCTTTCAGCCTGCGTTGACATAGCTAAAAAATTAGGATACAATTTTCAAAGCATTAAATTTAAAATATTGAGGTTATCATTATGGCCATTAGACAAATAAGAAAACTTCCAGACGACATTTTACACAAAAAATGCCGTCCTGTTGAAACCATTGATGAACGAACACTGGAATTAATAAAAGACATGACAGAAACCATGTACCAGCTTCCAAACTGCGGCGGCCTTGCCGCCAACCAGGTAGGCGTACTAAAACGTGTGGTTGTCATTGATGTAGGGGAAGGCCTCTACCAGCTAGTTAATCCAAAGATCATCGAAGCGGAGGGCGAACGCGTTGTTGTTGAAGGCTGCATGAGCTCTCCCGATGTATGGGGAAAGGTCAAACGCCCCGAACGCGTTGTCGTTGAGTACACGACACCAGAGGGGGAGGTGCTCCAGAAAGAAGCGGAAGGACTGCTGGCAAAATGCTTCTGCCATGAGCTCGACCATCTGGACGGCATCTTTTTTACCGATAAGGTTATTGAGTATGTCGATCTCTAAATCAAAAAGAGTACCTCTTTTATAAGCGGTACTCTTTTTAAATAGCATTCCGATTCAATGGCAGGCTCAGCCCTTGCCTTCAATCACTGCTATAATCTTTCCATATTCTTCGCTTAAGGCTTCAAAAACAGGTTCAAGGTCTGCGCAATCATTCCTTCGTACCTTTTCCACCATTTCTGCCGCTCTTTCACTCAGAAGATCAAACCCAAGGTTTGCGGCTGTTCCCTTCAATGTATGGGCCTCACGTTCAATACGCTCATAATCCTTGTCTGCCACTGCCTGTTTTAACGCATCATAGGTTTCATCCTTTGGAAATTTGAGTACAAAGCGTTCGAGTAAGGCTGCATTGTTAGAAAAACGCTGCAAGACTGTTTCCAAATCAATTCCAATTGATCCCAGCCCTTCTAAAATATCCATCTTGTCTCTCCTGTTCTCATTTTTTATCATCTTACATACTTTTGACCGACCAAGATAATACTAACGTTATATTAAATTATAGTACAGCCCACTGAAAAAGACAAGAAGTATAATTGCTTTAAAGACAACTGTTCAAACATTGATTTATACAGTCCCCAACATCTCAGTACTGCTCCGCCTTCTGTTAAGACTGGTATTCTGCCAGCTTAGCTTCCAGCTCTTCAAGGGGACGCCCGCCCACAAGGCTTTCTTTTACTTCGCCGTCCTTGAAGATTTTTAGTGTCGGAACACTCATAACGCGGTATTCAGAAGCTAAATCGCTGTCCGCGTCAATGTCCACCTTAACAATTTTAACATCTTTTACCTTTTCAGCCAGTTCATCGAGAATCGGGGAGAGGGCTTTACAGGGCCCACACCATGTCGCGAAAAAATCGACCAACACAACACCCTTTCCATTCAATACTTCTTCATTAAACTCCTGTGTATTAATTACTCTTGCCATTATCGTTACTCCTTTGTCTATATTTATTAAATTATTCTTTATACTGCAAACAAATCATTCAGTGCTTCACTCATCGTAGGATGTGTAAAGATCTGATCCCTTAAGACTGTATAATCCAGGCCTGCGTCCATTGCCAGTTTCACAATGTTAATCATTTCATAGGATTCTTCACAGAAAAGCATGGCTCCTAAAATTTTATTCGTATCGGCGTCAATAACAGCCTTTAACAGACCCACTGGTTTCCTCAGCACCTGGGCCTTTGGTATGGCTGCGGCGGGCAGTTTGGAAATCTTCACATGATAACCCTGAGCTGCTGCTTCTTCTTCGTTAAGACCAACGCGTGAAAACGGCGGATCAATAAAGACACTGTAGGGAACTGTCCGGTCGTTGCTGGCGCGTTTACCGCTGCCTGCCAGCTGATCCTTGACAATTCTAAAATCGTCCAATGAGACATAAGTAAACTGTAATCCCCCCGCGACATCGCCCATTGCCCAGATATTGGGAGCGCTTGTCCGAAGCTTTTCATCGACTTTGACTGCGCCTCTTGGCGTTTTTTCAACACCGGCGGCTTCGAGGTTAAGACCATCTGTGTTTGGTTTCCTGCCAGTGGCAATCAAGACCGCGTCTGCGCTGGCTGACAGTGCTGTGCCGTCTTTTTTATAATGCACGACTGCTTCGTCCCCGGCATTTTCGATTTCCTCGGTTTGGACGTTCATTTCAAAACGCACCCCTTTATCCTCAAATGCCTTTTGAATCGCTTCTGCAATGTCACGGTCTTCACGCGGGATTAATTTATCCTCAATCTGGTATACAGTAACCTCTGCGCCAAAATCTGTATACATTGATGCGTATTCCAGTCCAATATAGCCTCCGCCGATAATTGCCAGACGCTTCGGCAGTACGTCAAGCTCCATCAGGGAATCACTGGTATAAACATAAGGATTTCCTTCAATACCCTTAATGGGCGGAATCACTGAAACGGATCCGGTATTGATAAAAATCTGGTCGCCTTCAACCTCAAAGGTTTCCTCCGCGGTCTCAATCTTTACACGGTTGGCGGATACAAAGCTGCCAAGGCCGTTATAGACTGTCACATTATCTAAATCATTCAGCTTATCAAAGTTCTTTTTTCTCAACATGCCTGTCAACCGGCGCTTTTCCTCCACCGCTTCCCAGTATAGGCGGTTCTTTTCATCATAGCTGCCTGGTTTTTGAATGACTGAAGCCTTAGCGCTGTTAACCAGCGACTTTGTAGGGATACACCCGACATTAATACAGGTTCCGCCGTACATTTTATCTGATTTTTCAATCATAGCAACCTTTTTTCCCATACCTGCCAAGCTGCCCGCCAGCGTTTTTCCACCTTTTCCAAAACCGATAATCACTGCATCATAGTGTTTCATTTTTTCTCTCCTGTTATTTTTTTATGAACCAAAAATTTTAAGGTCTATATCGCCAACTGTTGTTTTTTCCAGCTCCTTTTTTCCAACTGCGTCAAGGGACATAAAAATTTCATCCATTATATCTGCCATGCCAGAGGCAATCAGACAATCCATTTCCGAATCCCCGGAGCGCCACGAGGTCGAAACTACCTTTCCGCCAATCGCTTCACAGATCGAACGAAGATCCACCGCAAAAGGGTCTAAGTCAAAATAATAGCCACCTTCACTGCCGCTCTTTGTTTTAACCAATCCTGCTTTTTTTAGCTTTGCCATCACCTTGCGGATTCTTGCAGGATTGGTACATACATTTTCGGCAAGGGCCTCGCTGGATAAAATCTCACCCTGATGGTGGTTCAGAAAGACCAGGGCGTGAACCGCAATACTAAATTCGCCAGTCAATTTAATCACTCCGTTTCATAGGGCCATGTGTTAATCCCACCAAAATCATAGATATTGGTATAGCCTAAAGCTACCAGCTTCCTTGATGCCTGTTCACTGCGCTTCCCGCTCCGGCAATACACCAGAATTTCCTGGTTTAAGTCCGGCAGCGCCTCGGGCTTCTCATCACCGATGGTATCCAGCGGGACTAAAACCGCATCTTTTATATGCCCTTCTTTATACTCATTTTCCTGTCTCACATCGACAATTACAATATTTTCATGCTCATCCATTCTTTTTTTTGCTTCATCCTGAGAAATTTTATGATATTCTGCTTTCACCGTATTTTTATCTCCTTCTTGTTCAGATTGGCTGCTGCCTCCAGAGGGCTTTGCTGTACAGCCTGTATATATTGATGCTGCTAATACCAGCAGCATTAAAATGATTATACCCTTTTTCCTCATAAACCCTCCTTTTGTAATCACGTTTGTTACACTTCTTGATTGTAATTATAAAAGTTACACTTTGTTTTGTCAAGCTCTTTTTAAAAAAACATGTTATTATTGCCAAACATATATGCTATACTAGTACTTAAAGCAACATCAGGCACGGCCTCATCTGTAGATTTTAAACTGATAATGGAGTACCCATGCAAATAAAAAAAGAAGAGATACGTCAGGAGATTCTTTTGGCGGCAGAGGGTGAATTTTACAAGCGCGGCTATAAAGATGCTTCAATGCGCACCATTGCCAAAAAAGCCAACACCACTTTGGGTAATATTTATAATTATTTTGAAAATAAAGAAGCTCTTCTCGACGCAGTGATCGGCGATATTCCTGAAAAAATCAACGCCATGATCAAAAGGCACCGGGAATTTCCGGTTGGCGCCTTTACCAAAGATAATTATCTCGCAATGATCGGCGATATTCTTCCTGAAGTTTTCCCTTTAAATCTGTTGATGAGCAAAGGGATCGTCATTCTGTTGGAGGGCTGTGAGGGAACAAAATATACGTTTCAACGCGACCGCCTGCTTAAGCTTTTTTCTGAGCATCTTGCCGAGCATCTCGGGCTTCCTCAGGATGATAATCTCAGCGCTGCAATGCTTACGGGAACCATTGCGGCCTTCCTTTCAATTGCAAAAAGCAGCAAAAGTCTGGAAGAACGCAAGCAGGATCTTTACGATTATATCGTCACCCTTGCTTTTGGTCTCCCAAACCTTACAAATTCCTGATATGCCCTTATTCAACAGATTTCAAGGCGCTGACCATATCAATCCGCTTCAGCTTTCTGGATACAAGCCAGCCTACCAAAAGTGAAATTGCAAAAATTCCTGTGCTGCTGAGCGTATAGGACCACAGTTCTATTTTGGGCTGCATGTCCAAGGTATCCCCCATAAAAAGCAGCATATACGCAACCAGCCCATAGCCGCATGGGATTCCGGCAGCGATGCCCACAATAGAAAGCCAGACCGTCTGCCTGCGCAGCAGCTTAGTCAGCCGTTTATGCTGAAACCCCAAAACCTTTAAAGTTGCCAGCTCACGCATTTTTTCCTGAAACGAAAGCACCCCAAGATTATAAAGAACCACAAGTCCCAAAATAATGGCCGCGCCGATCATAATGAGGATAATAGCATTCATCATCTCAAGCATACTGTTGAGCGATGCCATTAAGTCCTCTCTGGACTGAACTGTCTCATAGGCTTCCCCCCCAAATTTTCCAGCCTCCTCATCGGTTACAAAGGCTGTCGGCTCAAAGCTTTCACCGCTTTTTTCAAAGGCTGTACGGCTCATGTATACCCCCTGTTCTAAAGGTGTCTGTATGATCTTCCTGATCTGTTCTGTATGCCAGTTATGATTTCCATAGCTGCGCCATCTGATCACATCACCAACTGAAAGCCCTTCACTCTCAGCTGTTTTACGCGTCATGACAACCCCGTCTTCTGGCAATAAAAGTGTGTTTCCCTTCGTATCCTGAAAAGTAAAATAAGGTCCTTCATCAAAAACGGACAGAGCAAGTGTATCCTTTCCGCTATTTTTTTCAATCTCTACCACAGCTTCCTGTAAAAACTGATGGTTCTTTTCTTTTTTAAGCTGTTCTATCTGTTCGTCCGTACATTTCTCAGATAAGCTCACCTTGGTCTCATAGGTTTGAAGCGTGCCGTACATGGTATCAGCAAGATTGCTGACAGTATCACGCATTCCCAGGCCGCACAGAATAAGCATCATACAGCCCACAATACCAAATATGGTGATGAATGAACGTAGCTTATTTCTTAGGACATCCCGGATATTCCATTGGCTGTAAAAGCCCAGACGTTTCCAAAAACAGCTTTTCTCTATTGCTGAATGCCGGCTGGTCTTGGGCGCTTTTGGCCGAAGCGTCTCCGCCGCTGCTCCCTTTAACTGTTTGCGGCTCGCCCAGTAACAGCTGCTGCAGCAAATCATGAGGCACAAAAACGCCATGATATAAACCGACGGTGTCACTGCACTGTTCCACCACGGCATTGTATACATTGATTTCTGGAATCCAAAAACCAGCGGCGGAAGAAAAACCGGCCCGGTAAAAACACCGAGTGTACTGCCTGCGCCTCCCACTGAAAGTCCAAATGACAGGTAGTGCAGCGTAATTTTTCTGTTTCGTATTCCCAACGCTTTCAACGTTCCAATCTGGACTCTTTGATCTGCTGTTATCCTGGTCATTGTCGTTAATGTCGTGAGTATGGCAATTATCAGAAAAGCCACTGGATAGACCGAGCCCACAGCTCTCATCTGATCAATCTCATTTCGAAACATTGCGACACTTGGAATATTCTCCTGCATAACAAGCATCACTACTCTGTCAGGAAGGGATTCTGTTATCCGGCTCTCCAGATCATTTTTAGAAAGCCCTCCTGTTTTTATAAGCGCCTGTGTATATGGTACCGGACCAAAGCTCCAGGCCTTTTCTGGCATAAAAGCATAGCCATATCGGGTATGATCCGGAATAATTTCATTATTATTTTTGACAGCGTACAAATATTCAGGCTGCATCACAAGACCTTTTACCTCTTTGGTAAGCACATTGTTTTGGCAGGTAACACTCATCGTGTCGCCTGTTTTTATCTGATGTGCCTTTGCAAACTCACTGTCTAGCCAAATACCATCACTGCTGCTATCAAAAGCTTTTCCCTCCACTAAGTAGCACCCGGATAGGACATCGCTGTTGATAACATTGAGCTGCAAAGTTGTCGCGCTGTCCGATTCATAGGCCGTATCTAACTGCAATCTTTTGGTTATGGTTTCAATCCCAGAAATATTCTTCAGCTGTTCGTAATCCTGGTTTGTAAAAAAACTGCTGTAAACAATGGCATCAGCGAGGTCTGTTTCATCATAATAATCCTGGCTTGATTGCTTCATCCCTTGTCCAATACTGGTCATCCCTGAAAAAATAAAAACACCTAAAAAAATCATTAGAAATATGGCCAGAAATTGAGCCGCGTTGTTTTTCAAATCGCGCAGCATTTTTCGTAGTAGCATTACCACCTCACCTCGCTTACATTTCTCGGCGCAGTATTGAGTGTAATGTCTGCGACACGGCCGTTTTTAATTTGGATTACCTTATCAGCCATCTCTGCAAGCGCTGCGTTATGCGTGACAATGACAACGGTGTGTCCTTTTTCACGGCTCATATTTTGGAGCAGCGTTAAGATCACTATCCCAGTCTCTGAATCCAGGGCTCCCGTAAGTTCATCACACAATAACAGCTTGGGATTTTTGCACAATGCGCGCGCGATCGCTGTCCTCTGCTGTTCTCCGCCAGAAATCTGCGTGGGAAACAGGTGACGGCGCTCCCACAGGCCAACCGATTTTAAAACACCCTCCGGCTCGAGTGCCTTTGAGGTAGCTTCTTTTATCAGCGCAATGTTTTCATAAACGGTTAACGCTGGAATTAAATTATAAAACTGAAACACGAAGCCAATCTCCGACGCTCTGTAATCTGTCAGCTTGCTTTCTTTAAGCGCTGTGATATCCTGTCCGTCAACAAAGAGCTGCCCGCTGGTCGCGGTATCCATCCCTCCCAATAAATTCAGGATTGTGCTTTTTCCTGCACCGCTGGGCCCCAAAATAACGACCAGCTCGCCCTGATTAATCGAAAAGCTGGCTTGATTAACCGCCAGAATTTTTTGATCGCCCATAAAGTATTCTTTTGTTATTTTTTCCAATTCAATAAAGCCCATCTTTTACCTCCAATTTTAATCGTCAATCGTGCGCACGGTAACTGATAGGATAATGTGGTTTGATTATAGGCGAAAAAACAGCCGGTGTAAATGCTGCCGGCGCATATAAAATCATTAGTTAACAAGCGTTCATTTTTGACGGCAAAAAAGACAGCCCTCTCAGACTGTCTTTTTCATTAACGCTTATTGGTCGTTTCATCATCGTGCTGCTTTATAATGTTTATAATGGAATCTCCATAATTTTCACACCGTTTTTTATCCATTCCCTGAACGGTTTCCAGTTCAATCCGGGTTTCAGGCTTCATATTAACAAGCTTTTCAATGGTTTCCCTGTCCAAAACCTCCGCCGCGGTAGTCTGCTCTCTCTGACTTTGTTCTTTGACAAAAGCTATCAGCTTATTTTTAAGGCATTGATCTTCCGGTGAAAATCGAGTAAGATCTGGAACCTTTACCTCGTAGATTTCGGCCGCCCCACCCTTGTAAAATGGCTTATCGGCTTTCCTCTGAAGCGATGACGACGCTGTGCTTTCTCCGGCTGTATAGAGCTTCAACCGATTATAAAGATACTGGATCCGCTCTGGCGTTAAAATAACAGACTGTTCTGCTATCTGGCCGCGCAGCGTTTCAAAGAGCATTTTCCTGTTCAGTACAGGAGATGTTGTTTCCAGATGTACATCGCTTATCCCACAGCGGTTACTAAAAACAACATAGTCAAACACCCACTCTTCCTTAATTTCAGGATAGCGCCTAAGCAGGGCCTGCATATTATATCTGTTTTCATCAAGAGGATTTTTAAACGCTTTTTTATTGCCATCTTCATTTAAAACATACCACTGCCTGTCCTTTTCGCCACCCGTAACATAACCGGACTCATTTATTGAATTAAATAAGTATATTCCCGTTGGGCAGATCAATAAAACATCAATCTCCGCCTGGTTTCCATCTTCCGCAAGAACTGACAGGCGTGATAGAACCTCATTGTTCTCACCTGGAAGCATTAAAAGTATTTGATTCAGAAGCTGGGGAGCTGCTGTTTTAGGATTGATCTCGGCAGCATAGCCAACGTTTGATTTTCGCGGCTTAAATGTACTTTTCATACGCCGGCTTATAAACTTCACCATAACAAATGCAAAAACAACCAGTACCAGCAGATAAAAGCATCCCATCAAAACCTTTAGCATAAATCGCTCCCCCTTTCTTTTTTCTTATTATACTATAACTTCACATATAAAAAACAGGCTGCAATAGGATTTATATTGCAGCCTGTTTCGTCGTGCCCTTAAATTTATCCGGCAGGATATTGTCTTTTCAGGCTCTTAACCTGTTTCTTGTGTTTTCGCTTTGTCCGCCCATTCATGTCTGTAAACTTCTGGAGCTCCTGTTCAAAAAATGCCAGCTCTCGTCCTGAAAACTTATTAAAACTAAAACGGAGCTTCCACTTCATTTTTCTTTTTAGCTCTGTATCTTTTAAAACCCGAACGCTGCGATTTTTGATCCTCACTCTTTTTATTTCGCTGCTGCCGCAAAACACAATGCGTGAATAAACAAACCGTGGATTAATTTCTGGAAACAGACGCAGTAATGCCCTGATATGGCCCTCATTTTGCCACACAGGATTATAGAAAGATACTTTTTTTCCATTGCCCAGGACCTTAATCCATTCATTGTACCGTTCGTCTCCATAAATAATGCCGCGATAATTTTTAATCTCAAAGACAAATATTCCCTTTCGGGTAAGCATAAGAAGATCCGTTTCTGTGGTTCCCTTGCTTGTAGGCAGATAAATATTTCGCAGAATTACACTGCTTCTCGGCGCTATTTGAGTGATAAGCTGGTAAACTTCTGTTTCACCCATTTCGCCAGCTTTATATTTCTTTTTATTTTTTGTATACTGATTAAAGCTTATCACCGCAACAAAAAGCAACACCAATAAAATTAACCACAGCATCTTTTCTCCGCCTTTTTACAGCTTTATTATTTTAAAGGTATCCAGTATATAAGCTATCATAATCGCAATGGTAAAGACAGGCGCGATGTATTTCAGCATAAAAACATAAAGCTTCTCTCTTCTAAACTCGCCTGAAGATTTAAGCTCACTCAGGACAAAATCCGGTTTGATCATCCAACCAACCAAAATACATGTCAGGCAGGAGCCCAAAGGCATCAGAATATAATTCGATGCAAAATCCATAAAGTCGAGAATCTGCAAACCAAAAATTTGAACGCTGTCCCACAGACCAAAACCAAGGCTTGGCGCCATGCCCACAACAAAGCAAAGAAGCGCCACCATAAAAACAGCATTTTTTCTCGGCAGTTTAAACTGATCGCATACGGCGCTGATGATTGCCTCCATTAACGAAATAACTGAGGTGAGCGCCGCAAACAATACTAACGCAAAGAATATTGCACCGATGGCGCCGCCCATGGGCATGGAAGCAAAGACCTTAGGCAGTGTGATAAACATAAGGCCTGGACCCGCGTTCAGCGCACTCGGATCTCCACCCGAAAAAGCGAAAACCGCCGGAACGATCATCATTGCAGCCAGTATTGCAATGCCAGTATCAAAGATCTCGATTTGTCCGACACACTTTTCGATGTTTTCATCCTTTTTCATATATGATCCATAGGTAACCATAATGGCCATCCCCAGAGACATTGAATAAAACATCTGTCCCATGGCGGCCACCACACCCATAATTGAAAACCTCGAAAAATCAGGAATTAAAAGGTATTTAAAGCCGTCGAGCGCACCTGGCAGAGTAAAAGAATAACCGGCCAGAAAAATCGTCAGAAGAACCAGGACAGGCATTAGTATTTTACTGGCTCTTTCAATTCCTCCTTTAACACCGCCGAACAGAATAACAGCTCCGATTAAGATAAAAAGCCCCATCCAGATAATAGGCTCTGCACTTGTACTGATATAATTTGAAAAGAATGTGTCGGTTGCCGCTTCTTTCATCCCACCAGTCGCAAAAACAGCCAGATATTTAATAACCCATCCGCCGATCACACTGTAATACGGTGTAATAATCGCAGCTACGACGACTGCAAAAACACCAATAAAGGCTGACTTTGAGTTTAATTTTTTATAAGCGCCAATGGGGCTCAATCGGGTTTTTCTTCCAATTGCGATCTCCGTTGTCATCAAAGTATAACCAAAAGTCAATGCTAAAATAATATAAACTAAAATAAATGCTCCGCCGCCATATTTCGCGGCGTAATATGGAAAGCGCCATATATTGCCAAGCCCAACTGCTGAACCCGCAGCGGCCAGGACAAAACCAAGCTTTCCTGAAAACTGACTTCTTTTTCGATTCTCCACTAAATCAAAAACGCTCCTCACTCTTAAATTTATGTGCCTCAATTTTTTAAAGGCTGTTTTATTGCCTTTTAGCGCACCAATTTTTTATTATATACGAAAACCACTTTAATGTACAGCAAAAAAGCACACAGTGTACTGCCTGTGTGCTTTCGACCCCAATCACCTTTTATTTAAAATCTCCATTCGCAATAATCCGCAAATAGGTTTTAAGCTGTTCCTGCTGTTCGCTGTTCAAGTCCTTCAGCGCCTCAATATTGACCTCTTCAATAATTTTCAAAACAGGTTCTTCCAGCAGATTTCCTTTTTCCGTCGCGATAACCTGGACTTCTCTGCGATCCTCTACATTGACGATTCGATCAATCAGTCCTTTTTTCTGCATTCTGTCCAAAACCCCCGAAATCGTCGAAGTTTCAAGGCATAAGGTATCTGCGATCTGCTTAGGAGTATTGTAATCCCTGCCCCATAAGCAGTTCAACACCCCATACTGAGAGGGCGTAATATCATAAGGCGCCAACTTTTGACTCAGATATTGAAAAACATTATGCTGGGCTATCGTCAATAAAAAATTTATACAATCTTGTAATTCCATAAAAAATCCTCTATTCTAATTCTTTTGTTACAGAAATATTTACATTTTAAATAATTATATTTTATCCATTATTTTTTGTCAAATGAATTCGCACAAAAACTCCTGATTGGTAAACCATCAGGAGTTTTGGAGCTCTACGTAAAAGTCTGTAATACAGGATTCTTACATCAGGCGTATAGCATTTTATTAATGAAGTGTCCTAAGATTCATTATCTAAACAACTGACCGCTGATAACCAGCTTCTGGATTTCATTAGTTCCTTCGTAAATCTGAGTGATTTTAGCGTCACGCATCATACGTTCTACGTGGTAGTCTTTCATATACCCATTCCCGCCCAACATCTGCACAGCTTCTGTGGTTACATGCATTGCGGCATCGGTACAGAGTAGTTTTGCTTTTGCGGCTGATAAAGTATAAGGTCTTCCCTCTGATTTATCCAATGCTGCTTTGTATAGCATTAGTCGCTCCTGCTCAATCTGGCACTCCAGCTCGACCATTTTAAAAGCAAGGTACTGGTTCTTATACAATGGTTTGCCAAACTGCTCGCGCTGCATTAAATATTTCCTGGCGATTTCAAAGGCACCTTCTGCTAGATCCAGTCCCTGTGCAGCAACCCCAATACGCCCCCCCGTCAAGGGTTTTCATGGCTACCTTAAACCCTTGTCCTTCTTCACCCATCAGGTTTTCTGCCGGAATTTTACAATTATCGAAGATGAGCTCAGACACCTGTGCCGCACGAATCCCCATTTTATTTTCAATTTTGCCAATTGAAAAGCCCGTAGTACCTTTTTTAACTAAGAAACAGGATAATCCTTTAGCTTTCTTTTTTGGCTGAGTTAAAGCATAAACTGCAAAATAATCTGCCAAAGGCCCATTTGTATTAAAGCACTTAGCACCATTTAAAATGTAGTGGTCTCCTTCTCTGGCTGCGGCGGTGATACATCCGCCGGCATCTGAGCCAGCATTCGGTTCTGTTAGGCCAAATGCCCCAAAACTTTGTCCCGATAATACTGGCGGTAAACATTCTCTTTTCTGCGCTTCCGAAGCAGCGTTAGATATGCTCCCACCATAGAGAGAGGTTGATACTGAGTAAGAAATAGCAAACGATCCGTCAACTTTGGCAATTTCTTCAATGGCAATGGCATAATCAAGATAATCTCCGCCCTGTCCGCCGTATTCTTTTGGATAAGGAAGGCCAATCAGCCCCATTTCACCCATTTTTTTATAAGCGTCAACCGGAAAAGTACTTTTCTCGTCTCTTTCTCAGACACCTGGCAATAATTCTTTTTCCGCAAATTCACGTACAGCCTTCTGTAATGCCAATCTTTTATCATCTAACTGAAAATCTATTTAAAAACTCCTTTATATATATTTTAATATTTAAAAACTTTTTAATTACTTTTTATTCCCATTAACTCGTCCCGGAAAACCCTCCAATCCATGAGCGCCGGCTCTCCATCCATTTTAGGTACAAAGTTTATTTGATCAAGGACATCTTTTTGCATGTCAATCCCCGGGGCAATTTCAATGAGATATACACCGTCTTTTCTCAGTTCGAAAACAGCGCGCTCAGTAATATACATAACCGGCTGGCCAGTTTTATTAGCATAATCTCCACTGAAGGTAATCTGCTCTACCTTTGTTATGAATTTCTTAGATTTTCCTTCCTGAATAATTTTGATTTTTCCCTCTTTAATCTCGGTCTTTAGCCCTCCAACGATAAAAGTACCACAGAAGTAAACCTTCTTTGCGTTTTGTGTGATATTGATAAATCCACCACACCCTGCAATTCTTGGTTCAAATTTGGACACGTTAATATTTCCTTTTTCATCTGCCTGAGCCAGTCCTAAAAATACCAAGTCGACTCCACCACCATCATAAAACTCAAACTGATAAGCCTGATCCAAAATGCACTCTGGATTGAGTGCTGCGCCAAACTGTGATCCCCCCCCTGTGGAACGCCGCCAATCGGACCGGCCTCAACAGTCAACGTCATATAATCGCCAATTCCTTCTTCATTTGCGACACGAGAAATATACTCAGGTATACCAATTCCGAGATTAACTACACTGTCTTCCCTAAGCTCGAGCGCGGCCCGTCTTCCGATAATCTTTTTGGTACACATACAGTCTGCTTTTGTATCATCAGGCGGTGACTGTGTTGTACCTGTCAGTGAGGCATCAAAAGAATGTCCGAAACACTGCTGATGATCCCCTTCTTCCGCAACACCGACAGCGTCAACATAAATTCCGGGAATTTTTACCAACCTTGGATCAAGGCTGCCACCCTATACAATTTTTTCGACCTGTACCACTACCTTTCCGCCGCTGTTTTTAGCCGCTTGAGCAATGGAAGTTCCCCCAAGAGAAGCGACCTCATTTTCAACCGTAATATTTTCATATTCATCGGCATAGCTTCCTCTTAAAAAAGCAACATTGACCGGAAATGCCTTGTAAAGTAATTTTTCCTGGCCATTAATATCAATCAACTCAACAATGTCATCTTTGGTGATCTCATTTAGTCCCCCCCCTGATTTCTGGGATCGACAAAGGTATTTAAACCGACATGCTAATTGTTCCGACACGATTTCCCGCAATATCTCTGCAAAGCTGAGAGATGGTTCCCTGCGGCAGATTATAACCTTCTATTTTATTATCAATTACCATTGTTCCAAGCTGAGGAACCATATTCCAGTGAACGACGATAACACGTTTTACCATTCTCTCATGGGCAAAGTGATCCGCACCACTGCCATCCCTGTTGCACTGGACTGCCGCGTAAATCAAGGTCAGATTTTCAGGATCCCCAGTTTCCAAAAAGCATTTTTCCAATGCTTTTGTCAGTGTTTCAGGACAGCAACTCCCCACAAAGCCTCCAGTAACAATGATTTGATTGTTTTGAACCAAATCCGCTGCTTGTTTGGGTGTTAAAACAGGTATATGTTTCATTTCATCACCCTAAAAATCCTTTAAATCAGCTTTTCTTTTTTCCAGAAATGAACTCATACCTTCTTTTTTATCATTTGTGGAGAATGCCAGATCAAAAAGATCTGATTCAAATCTGCAACCTGAAGCCAGATCAACATCCATACCGGTATTTATAGCCGATTTTGCCAGCGCTACTGCATAGCTTGCTTTGCTGATAATTTTTTTGCCATTTTCAAGCAGCTGCTCATAAGCTCATTCTTTGGGACAACTTTATTTGCCAGACCAATCCGATAAGCTTCCTGTGCATCAATTTGATCTGTTGTAAAAATCAGTTCTTTTGCTCTCCCCTTTCCTACAAGTCTCGGTAAACGCTGAGTTCCTCCAAAACCAGGAAGTATTCCAAGATTTACCTCTGGCTGAGCAAACTTTGCATTATCAGCCGCAATGCGAATATCGCAGGCCATAGATAATTCATGGCCTCCCCCTAAAGCGTAGCCATTAACCGCTGCGATTGTCACCTGTGGAATATTTTCAAGCTTCGCAAATGCTTCATGGGCCAGCAGACACATCTGCCGTCCTTCTGCCGGAGTACCATTCACCATTTCTGCAATATCTGCACCTTCTACAAAAGCTTTCTCGCCAGATCCGGTTACGATTACAGCTTTAATGTCTTTACATTCCTCGATTTTGCCTACAAGCTACTTTAATTCTGAAAGTGTTTCACTGTTCAGAGCATTGAGCGCTTTCGGACGATTAATTGTAATCACACCAATTTCATTTTCCACATTAAATAATAAATTGTTCATTTTAGAACGCCCTAAAAATCCATTTTATATAAAAATCTTGGATGTACATATTTTGTACAAAAATAGATAGCACGCAATCTATATAGGTTATAAAAAACCATCTCTCGACGTTTCTTTATAAAAAATATCTTGTATACAAATTACTTGTTGGCTATAATATACATCCACACTCTTTTCTGTCAAGAGCTTTTCAAAATTTTTGAAATTTCTAAAAAAATACCACCATCAATACATTGGGAGACCATTGATGGTGGAGAGAGGGGACTTGTAAGAGAATAAATCCTATACGTTTTATATTTTACACTGTATTCTAAAAAAAAGATATACGTAAAAAGTGCAAATTTCATTATTTTTATAAACTTATTCTTATTTTCTGCATAAAACGCTTTTTTTAAAATTTCTCTTTTCTTCGCTCGTTACCGTTTGTCCGAAAATAGATTAACAAAATCAACAAGATCACAACCATTGTTAAAACAAAAAGAAAAACAATCAATGAATAGCTAACTTGATGTGGATCAGCCGCTAAATTGATCAATAATAAAAAAAACATTGTAATTGCTACTTTTAAAGCAATCCTCATTCTTTCTTTCATGTCATTGCCCTTTATACATATTAATTCCTGTCTTTATTTTATATTATTTTTTTTAAAAAAGATATACGTAAAAAGTGCAAGTTTCAAAATCTCATTGCTTATTTTTTAAAATAGCTTTATAATATAAGTAACGAAAATTAATAATTAAAGGAGAAAAAAGTGGAAGCTACAATGAACTATGACGTATGGGATATTGTTCAATCAATTAAAAAAAATGAAACCAAACTCGATGACTGGAAAGAAAAATTATCTCCAGAAACCTTTAAAGAAATTGCCGATAGTTTCAAACTAAATCTGGAAAATGCTTCTTGGTAAAACAGAATTAGTATAATGAAATTTGATAACGATACTCATATCAAAGAAAATATCTCTTATTTAAAAGAGATATTTTTTAATAAGTTAAAAGGCTCTTTTAGTTGGGGAAAGTTCAGCCTCTATTTAAATGCAATATCAAAGAATACAGATATCACAGCATTAGTTCAAAAGGATTATGACTTCGCTTTAAAAATCGAGGCGTTTATCATTGCAACTGATTGTCTGGATGATTTGATGGACGGCGACAACCCTAGTTTTAATGCACTTGCTGATCCTGTCTGCTTTACACGTAAATTTATAAACTACAGCCTTCGCTCAATTTATGATTGTCTGGATTCTCTAAAGACTAAAGAGCTTTTTACACATACGCTCAGAAAATCGTTATCCGCGCAGGAAAAGGATATAAAAAATAAGCTGACCTTGAATTCCTCGGAGATGGATTATTTTACCAGTGGTATTGACCGCTCCGTTTATCTTCTATATGCCATTGTTCAGATCTCTGCAAAAAAGAAACAAAAGGATCTTTTTGCTTTTTCCTATTTTTTTGCTGCGTCAAATCAGCTAAAAAATGATCTGGCAAACATCATTTCAGATTCCGGCTCTGACCTTTGGGATAGAAAAGCAACGCTTCCAGTCATTAAGGGGCTTGAAGCCGCCAGACATAGTGAACCAAAAATTTTTCGTTACTTTATAAATTATTTTGTGCACAGTGATCTCAGCTATTTTGATCATATTCGAAAATTTATTTGTGACTCTGGTGCGATTGAGTACTGCCAGTATGTTTCAAACCAATGTAAAAAGGAGTCTTATCGATGCCTAAATAAATCCTTTCCAAATTCTGAAAGCGTTATTGAACAATTTTATCATTATATAAGCTAAATTTAAAGGATTCATTATGATGACCTATAAAAAACACTTGTTTATTATACTCTATTTGATATTGTCCCTGCTTATCTATATTTATGGCCTGTTAAATTATAAGGTGCTTTTCCTTCCGATAATCGTCAGCAATTTAACCTTTATATTAAATTTATTGATTGTCTATTGTTTATTAAACACAAAAAATAACCTGTCCATCGCTTTGTTTATTCTTTTACTCGCTGTAATTAATTGGATTCTAATTTTATTGATGTTTGCAGACCTTAACTATGCTTATGCAGCGGATCTATTAATGTTCTATTTTTCATTTTTTCTTCTGATTTTTTTCCTGAGCCTGGCTGAACCTCGTTTTTGGAAAAGATACAAACTTTATATCCTTTTTCAACTATTTTTAGATACATGTACTTATATTGTTTATATGAATATTTCTGATATCATTTTGGCTAAAGCTGTTCTGTTTTTTACTAACGTCCTCTCTGCCTTATACATTTGTTTTTATGTATACTACCGATATTATCATTCTCACTATATCACCAAAACGGTAAGGCTGATCGTTTTTGGCATTTTGGGCTCCTTTCTGCCCTATTTACTTCTTACCTTTTTGCCGCGTTTTATTTTGCCAGCTTTTAGCCCTCCATCCTTTGGTGACTGGACACTTTACTTTCTACTTGTCCTGCCGCTTATTTTCACTCATGTTTTAATTAAGCAAAACTTACAGATTCGGGATCGATGGAATATAAATCCTTTCACTAATTTCTGGATTTTATGCTTTTCGTTTTTATGTATTGACCTGACATTATTTTTTATCTTTCAGCCAAAGTATACGGAGTTGTTTATTTTTAATAATGTTATGCTTGTCTTTATTATACTTTATGACCTCTCCTTTTCCGTCTACTTGTTCTATCGCCAAAAAAAACTTGGAGAAATTCTTCAGAATTTTGAGCAGGAAAAGATAGATATTACCAAACAGCTCCTTTCTTATGACCAGCTTGAAAAAACAGGGACTCTTGTAAGTGAAATTCTTAAAACAGGAGTGGCTTTTGAAGGCATTGCTATTATTTGGCTAAAGGAGGAGAATAATCCGATTTTTTTAAGTAAAGAAGGCAGTCTCTCAAATTTCAGCTTATCGAGTATTAAAAAAGAAAATTTGGTTAATGAATCACCAAAGCTCTTTATTGATCGTGAATTAAATTGTATCAGCATACCTTTAGTCAGACTCCAGAAAAAAGTTGGACTCATTATTTTATCCCGCCCTTCTTTCTCTGCCTTTGACCAAAAAGAAATGCTGACACTTCAGAGCTATTCACAGACCATCACGGATATCCTCGTGACCAGTATCTGGATGTCTGAAAAACAAAATCATAATATTCTGTCTAGCTTTGCTGCCTCTGAACGTTTGGCCTATCTTGAAAGCCTTGATTTGGCAGAAAAAGATAAAAAAAACCTTTCATCCTATTTACACGATGACATATTACAGGATGTTCTCAGCATAAAAAATCTTTCCTCTACCTTGGATGGGCCAGAGGAAACCCTTAATCTCATTGATGAAATTTTAAGTAAAATCAGTTTATCGCTCCGGCAGCAGATGCTCGAGCTTTACCCTTCTTTTTTAACCGTTACGCCATTAGACGACAGTATGATTAATCTTGTCGGCAAATTAAACCAAAGCTATGGGCAGGCCATTGCCGTTGATTTACAGCTTCCCGAGGATAGCGACATCACCATTGATGAAAAATTTATGGTCTACCGCATATTGAAGGAGCTGGTTACAAATGTGTTCAAGCATGCCAAAGCAAAAAATATATGGATATCACTGATAGAAAGTCATGAAAACAATCATTTCTGTCTGACAATTGAAGATGACGGCGTCGGTGTTGATACTGAGCATTTTTCATTTACAGACATTGCCCAGAACCACCTGGGCCTTGTAAAAATAAAACAGGAAATTACCTTTCTCGGTGGGAGTTTCCAAACTAAGGGAGCCCTCAATCAGGGTTTCTGTATCAAAATGACTTTTCCCAGAAAAAAACAGGAGGATAAAATTTAATGAAGCTCTTATTAGTTGATGATCACGATCTTTTTGCCACAAGTCTAAAGGTTGTTTTAGAACGTTTTGAAGATATTGAGGAAGTAGCTATTTTGAAAACTCCTGACTCTCTGTGGCCTTTTTTGGCAACAGAAGTGTTTTCCCTGGTTATGTTGGATATCCATCTTGGCAGCGTCAATGGTCTGGACATTGGACGACAGGTTAAGGAACGCTATCCTAAAATTCCTATTGTTTTTTTAACAGGCTTTGATTTGGCTGAATACCAATATCAGGCCAATGAAATAGGGGCGAACGGTTTTTTTAATAAAAGCATTGCCCCCAGAGAGCTCTACGCTGCTCTGAAAAAAATTGTCAACGCTGAGCCTCTGGAACAGGAAAAGCAGATACCTGCCCGTCCAAAACATGGGTACCTGTCACCAAAAGAAATTCAAACCCTGGTATTCGTCAGCCAGGGGCTCAACCGAAGTGAAATTTCCGAAAAACTGTCCGTCAGCAAACGAACCGTAGAAACCCTGATGCAGCATATTTACAAAAAACTAGGTGTTCAAAATGCTTCCTCAGCTGTTGTTGAGGGCATTAAGCTTGGTATAATCCAAATTTTACCTGAAGAAGAATAAAATAAAAGCAGTGCCATCACCAATGGACACTGCTTTATCTTTTTATATGGCAAAATTTATTAACAAAGGGGTAAGGTAGCTTTCGATCAGCGCTGCAATAATCAGTAGTGGAACAATGATCAGCAAATAAGTTCTCAGCACGTTAATAAGCTCATCCTTAAGCCGGATACCTGAATTGGATTTACAGACAATGATACACAATGTCTTGCAAATATAAAACCCCAAAGAAATTCCTAAAAACAGAGCTGTTAGCTCAAAAATACCATGCGGTAGAATTCCAAATATAATCATCTTTCCAACGGAGGCAGCTCCCGTCATTTTTATCATTGCAAAAACAACGGACAGTGAACCTGCGTTAACAAGCATAACCCATACCGGAAGGAATAAAAAAGGCATAAAGCCCAGCAGTATCGATATGGTTGTAGCCTGGAGATTATTAAAAAACAGACCGCCAGATGAAATACGGCCATCTGCGCCTAATATATCCTTACTTAAAATAGCTTCTGTAAATTGCTTGAACAGCGCTACCACCATTTCCTGATGTTCCAGCAACACAAAATAAAGCAGGACACTGACCCCTAAAAATACAAATGACAGAATAATAAAAATCCAAAGGATTTTTGATCTCAAAAATTTCCCGACCTGAAAATATTGCTCTTTAATAAAATTCATCGGTTTTCTCCTCGTGACTATATTAATTCCATTATACTTGCATTTTCTTCAAAGCGCAATTATTTTAAAATAATAAAAGCACCCCCATCGAGGTGCTTCATTTAAGCTTCTACAATCCTCAAATTATAAATTCCATGATAGACATCACCTGTTTTATCTAAATGTAAAAAGCCTGCTGTTTTTTCTCCCAGCACATTTTTAAAACTACATTTAATATCAACATCCTTCGCCGATGTCAGTGGAATATACAGGTCGATTCCAATCGTATTATGCGGAGGTATGAGTAACGCATGATCCATGCCCTTTGTACCCTTTATCTCTTCATTTAATGCTTCCAGCCCAATGCTGATAACAGGCAAATCACTTTCATTTTTAAGATGGCACGGAATTTTTACCCAATCTGTTTTTTTATTAATCGGAATTACCAGCTGTTTATGATGCTCTAGATCTCCTGGCATTGGAAGGCTCTCAACCTTTTTTCCATTTTGGGGATACAATGTAATAAAAGATAGCTTCGCAACATCAATCGGTTCTTTTTCATTCTTTTTTCCAGCGCCATATCCTCTGTTAACATAAAACGCACTGAACGCCAATGTCAGTGTTCCGGCATAAATTAAGAGGCCTGTAAAGATCATAACCCACTGATTGACATTATATGCATTGAACCAGGCATTTCTTATATCGCCACAGAGAATAAAAACAAATGCTAAAATAAAGGGCAAAACCGCCATAAGAATCAGCATCCGAAACAAAAATCGGTTTTCATCCTCTTTTCTAAATTTAAAAAAGAAATATCCCCCAGCTAAAATAAACGGAAGCATTAACACTAAAAGATTCTGTATACCAAAACCGACCAACAGAATCAATACGCAAATAACAGCATAGAGTCTACTGAACCATTCTTCTTCATAAAGATTTTTCATTCTATATACAAACGCTCCTTCAGAACTTTTTCTCTATTTTAGCATACTTGGTTTAATCTGTCTGAAAAAACAAAAAGAATTTAATATTTAAGCGTTTTCCGTTTTATTCTATGAATTGTTTTATCAATGCAATCAGACTATTCTCACATTCTTCGATGGTAAAACTTTCCATTTTCAAATGCTCAAAATATGTAGCAGACCGGGCGCAGGTGATAACATCTGCTTTTTTAAGCAGTTTTCTAAAAACAGACATTTCGCTGGGTGAAGCAATAAAATTCTCCTGCCTCATAAAATAATCAAGATCAATATCTAAAATTAGAAACAGATGTGCCTGATTGCTTAAGAATGATAAATCAAATCCTGCTGCACTAAACATTTCATTTTTTAATGTCCCAAACTTTTCCTCAGGCACCAGATAATGATTTCCCGTCGTATAACAATGTTTTTCCATACAATTAATCATATGATAATCTATAAGATACCCCAATTCCATAGCTGCATTGATATGCTCATCATTTCGCATTAAGGGCATCTTTTCAGCCAGAGTATTTAAATTCAACGGATCAATGGTTCCCAAAATTTTTTTCTGAAATAAAGAAAACAGTTTTTCTTCTCTTTCCGGATCAACGGCCACTGCTTTTTGATAAGCATACAGCCAAAAAGGGGGATTGGTGTCAGGATGGTAATCAATACTGACTAATATGCCGGGAATACCACGCTTTAGCGCTTCTCTGGCCCATATCAGCAAAGCATATTGATGATTGTCCACAATAAAAATTTTCTTTTCACGAAAAGGAATAATCCGCAAATTTTGTTCTTTTAAAAGCTTATCAACCATAATTTTCTTCCATGTATTGGTTTAAAAGTGTCAGGACTTCTTCTTTTGTACATACCTTAAAAATTTCATTTCTCAGATTGGTCGCGTTCTTCAGACCTTTTGTATAAGCGGCCAAATGCTTTCGCATTTCCTTAATGGCCGCTTCGGGCCGCTTCATCATATCAACCAGTTCAACGTGTTTAATGGCGGTCTGAATCCTTTCTTCCGGGGTGGGCATCGGCAATGTCTCACCTGTAGAAAGCCGATAATTAATTTCACGAAAAATAAACGGATTGCCGACCGAGGCCCGGCCAACCATCACAGCATCACAGCCAATCGTTTCAAAGGCCTCGACAGCCTTTTCACCACTGTCTACATCGCCATTTAAAATAATAGGAATTTTGCTGTTTTTTTTGACTTCACCGATAATTTTCCAGTCTGCTTTTCCTGAATAAAAAGCTTCACGCGTTCTGCCGTGGATGGTATGAGCATCGGCTCCTGCTTCCTCAATAATTTCAGCCACTTCTCTTACATTAACGTTCTGAGCATCCCAGCCGATACGTGTTTTAATAATAACAGGCTTTTTACTTGCTTTTTTTATGGCTCGGACAACCTCTCCAAGACGTTTTGGGTTTCGCATCAATGCTGAACCTTCGCCATTTTTAACAATCTTGGGCGCCGGACAACCAGCGTTAAAATCCAAAAATGCAAATGCGGTGGGATTAATATATTTTTCCACAACTTCGCTTAATATTTCAGGCTCTGACCCGAAAAGCTGAATTCCTGCCGGCGTTTCCTGATCACAGGTAAGCATTAACTCCGCTGTCTTTTTGTCCTTATAATAAAGTCCCTTGCCGCTGATCATTTCACTGAAAACAACGCCTGCCCCGTATTTCTTAGCAATCAAACGAAATGGCAGGTTAGTATAACCTGCCATCGGTGCTAGAAATATACGACTCTTTATTTCTATATTTCCTATTTTAAACATCTATCTTCCTCTGGATGTCTTTATGTTTTTATCATGAATTATCTTAAGGCCTTTTAATGAAAGCTGAGGATCAAATATATCAATGGCTCTTGTCTCCTCATGGAACATTCTTCCATAGCCTCCTGTTGCAACTACCTTAATACCCTTTGTCCCTATTTCTTCAATCATCCTTGAGACAATATACTCAACCTGGCCAATATAACCATAAACTAAACCGGCCTGCATGCTGGTAACAGTATCCTTCCCCAATATCGAGGCAGGTTTTTCAATTGCAATATTGGGAAGCTGAGCGGCATTCCTGAAAAGTGCCTCGGCCGAAATCTGTATACCAGGTGAAGTGACCTTAGCGACAAACGCGCCGTTTTTATCGACATAATCATAGGTGGTCGCTGTTCCAAAATCCAGTACAATGACTGGTCCGCCATATAGATTGTACGCAGCTACAGCATCGATAATCCGGTCTGCGCCCACTTCTGCCGGATCGCTGGTTTGAATGGGCATCCCTGTTTTTATCCCTGGACCCACCACAAGAGGCTCAACGCCAAATAGTTTTTTTATCCCATTATTGAGAGAATACATAATATTGGGGACTACAGAAGCTGCTATCACGCTTTCAACTTCATGGTAATCCAGATGATCATTTTCAAAAAATCCCTGAAACATTACTGCATATTCATCAGAGGTCCTGGGCGTTTTTGAAACAAATCGCCAGGAGCAGAGGATTTCGTCGTCTTTAAAGACCCCGATTTCTGTATTTGTGTTTCCTACATCAATGACTAAAATCATGCGCTATTCTACCTCTGTCTACTTAGGATTTTTTTTCTGGAGAACTTTCCCCATAAACTTCATCTTCTGAACAACAAAGCGCTGGTGTGTTCCTTCGCCAATCTTTTGAACGGTATCCCAGGCTTCTACTGTAAAATCCAAACGTCTGCTTTCAATATTGGTAAGCACCACCTTTATGCGCACCTTCATTCCCACTGGTGTGGCTGCAATGTGGTTTAAATTAATGTTGACCCCAACTGTTGTCTGCTCGTCGGGCAAGCACAGCTCTGCCATCTCATAGGCCGCATTTTCAGCCCATGCCACTAAAATCGGGGTTGCCAGGACCTCAAGCCCTCCACTCCCCATTGTCTGAGCCGTTTCAGTACGGGTTACCATATAATCTTTTTTAAGCTCCATACCAACTTTAAGTTCTTGCATCTTAATTATTCCCTTCTTTTCTTGGTCGTCTATTAGCGAAAAAAGCCGTTATTGCTAACGGCTTTTCTGTTTATTTACTTTTTAAACTTCCGGTACCGGATCGCCGATATTACCTTCGTCCAAAGGTTTGCCATCATCTAAAGGCAAACGGCTGTACATCGCTCTGAATTCTTCACCTGTAATGGTGTTAACTTCCAGAAGATGTTCTGAAATTTCAACCAGCTTATCCTTTTTCTCGGTTAAAATCAAGCAGGCTCTTTCAAAGGCTGTCTCGACAATATTTCGAATTTCCTTATCAATAACCGCTGCAACTTCTTCGCTGTAATTACGCGAACGCCCAAGATCTCTCCCTAAGAATACTTCGCCGCCATCGTCATGACCAAAGGTCATTGGGCCAAGATGTTCACTCATACCCCATTCTGTAACCATCTTTCTGGCAATGCTGGTAGCGCGCTCAATGTCGTTGGAAGCACCTGTGCAAATATCGTCAAGGGCAACTTTTTCAGCTGCACGTCCACCAAGCAGACCAGCAATTTTATCCATCAGCTTCCCTTTACTCATATGCTGGCTGTCATCACTTGGAAGCGAAATTGTATATCCCGCAGCCATGCCACGCGGAATAATGGAAATTTCATGAACTTCTTCACCGTTATGGAGATATTCCATAACAATGGCATGCCCCGCTTCATGGTATGCTGTGATTTTCTGGTCCGACTCAACGACTACCTTGCTTTTCTTTTCAGGACCAGCAATAACGCGTTTAATAGCTTCTTCAAGCTCTACCATCGTAATAACCTTTGCTTTTTTACGGGCAGTCAACAGGGCTGCCTCATTCATTAAGTTTTCAAGGTCAGCTCCGGTAAAGCCTGGTGTCCCCTTGGCAATTACACCTAAATCGACAGAAGAATCCAATGGTTTATCCTTCTGATGAACCTTGAGAATTTCCTCACGCCCTTTAACATCCGGCACACCGACTAACACCTGACGGTCAAAACGGCCTGGACGCAGTAAAGCGGGGTCGAGGATATCCGGACGGTTTGTCGCGGCAATAACAATAATTCCTTCATTAATGCCAAATCCATCCATTTCAACCAATAATTGGTTAAGGGTCTGTTCACGCTCATCGTGTCCACCACCAAGGCCTGCACCTCTGTGACGGCCAACTGCGTCAATCTCATCAATAAAGATGATACAGGGAGCGCTTTTCTTTGCTGTCTCAAACAGATCTCTTACTCGTGAAGCACCAACCCCTACAAACATTTCAACAAAATCCGAACCGGAAATGATATAAAACGGAACACCCGCTTCACCTGCAACCGCGCGCGCGAGCAGTGTTTTCCCTGTACCTGGAGGGCCCACTAAGAGAACCCCCTTTGGAATACGCGCACCAAGCTTGTTATAACGCTCCGGAGATTTTAGAAAATCGACAATTTCTTCCAACTCTTCTTTTTCTTCATCTGCTCCCGCTACATTCGCAAAGGTGACCTTCTTGTCTGCATCGGTGTGCATTCTCGCCTTGCTTTTACCGAAGGACATAACCTTTCCTCCGCCTCCGCCAGACTGATTTGCAAACATCATAAAGAAAACAACCATCAGGATAATAATAACTGCTGAAGGAATCAAAGAAATCCACCAGGAATCCTGTGGTTTTGCAACCGTCACATTCATATTCGGATTCTTTTCAATGTTCTGATCCGGGTTTCCTGTAATATAATCGCTGATTTGTTCATCAATAAGATATTGAGGCACAATGGCTTCAAAGCTGTCACCATTCGCAAGTTTCCCTTTTACAGAAGACTGATTAATCTCTATTTCAGAAACCTGCTTTTGGTCTAAATTACTTAACAGTTCGCTATATGTTAAAGTTTTAACATCAGACTGCATTGGATTTAAAAAAGTAACCGCCACGATAATGATCAGCAAAATCACTAAGTAAAACCCTATCATTTTTAGATATTTATTCAAATTCTATCACTCCTTTCATATAAAATAAGTCATTGAATAGTTTCTAATTTCAAATATTATTTTTCTGCTTCTTTCAAAACAGCAATATACGGCAAATTTCGATATTTTTGATCAAAATCCATTCCATACCCGACAACAAATTCATCCGGAATAACAAAACCTGAATAATCGGGCTCCACATCCGCCACTCGCCGGTCCGGTTTATCAAGCAAAGTACAAACTCTGACATCGAAAGCGCCTTGCTCCGTAAAAAAATCTAAGATACGCTTTATGGTAAAACCACTGTCCACAATATCTTCTACCAGAAGCACGTTCCGGCCCTTTATCTCATTCGATAAAAGGTCGTCAATCTTCACCTTTCCTGAAGTGCTGGTACGCTTTCCATAACTGGATGCCTTGATAAAATCAATTTTGACAGGAATACTCAAATATCTTATCAAATCTGCAAAAAACAAGATACTTCCCTTCAAGATACAAATTGCCAAAAGTTCTTCATCTGCATAATCAGATGAAATCATTTTTCCAAGTTCAGAAACTCTTTTCTCTATTATATGCTTTTCTATTAAGATTCTATCAAAATCAAACGCCAAATTTCTCTCCTATTATTTGATACTGAACTTTAAGAACGCTCTTAGTCTCAGCGCTTACCTGATAGTTTCGGTTAATCGCATATCCCAAAATCCAGATTATCTCTGACCCTACTGCTAACAGTGGAACCGCATCACGCTTTTCACGCTCAATCTTTCGATCAATGAAATAATCTTTTATCTTTTTTCTGCCTATGATGCCAACAGGGTTGAAAAAATCACCTGGTCGACGATTTCTCAAATAAAGCTTTCCTCTTATTTTACCATAATCAAAATATTTTTCACTATGATTTTTTAATTCTTTTGAATTTTTTATAGATTCTTCCCGAACCACTGTCAGTTTAATCCACAAACCTTCTTTTGCAAAGTAATACGCTTTATCTGGCAGCAATTCATAGCAGCCCATTTTCGGGATAACAGCCACTTTTTTTGTCTCTATCCAAAAAAGATCGTATCGCCTGACAGCCTGCATGCCATGTGGCAAATGAAGCTCCCAGACCGTCTTTTCAGATAAAAGCAGCTGCTTAACGCATAGGATATGATTGTACTCTATTTCTTTTAAACTACCCTTAAGCTGCAAAATCATATGACGCAAAAGTTCTTTTTGAAGAAGTGGAAGCTGCTGCCGCCACATCTCTAAATTAAGATATACCCGATTACTTTTTTTTGTAATCATATTTACGCTCAACTCAGCAACAGAATTTTGCAAAAACAGCTCATGCTCATGTGCAAGCAAAGCAAATTCTGCTAAATGCTCTTCAACCCTTGGATTAATCCCCCTAAGCTGTGGAAGGATTTCTAATCTTAATTTGTTTCTTGTGACATCCGCTTCAAAGTTAGTATCGTCGGTTCGATAAGACAAACCATTCTTTTGGCAATAAGAAATAACAGTCTCTTTATCCACACATAGCAATGGACGGATTATATTGCTTTCCCCTTTTGTTTCTGAAAGCATTCCTGCCGCTCCTTTTATACCAGTGCCACGAATCAGACGCATTAAAACTGTTTCTGCCTGGTCGTTAAGGTGATGTCCTAAAGCCAGTTTATTATAAGCTTTCGAGCTTTGAAGTTCTTTAAAAAAAGCATATCTTGCCTCTCTTCCAGCCTCTTCAAGGGAAATTTTATTCTTTTTTGCCAGCCGAACAACTTCTACCGATTTATCATAAAGTAAAATGGACTGTTTAATGCAATATTCTTTTACAAAAGCATGGTCCTCCTCTGCCGCTTTTCCCCTGATCTTATGATTTAAATGCGCGGCTGCAATTTCAATATTCAACAATCCTTGGTACTTTTTCAAAAAATACAACAAGGCCAGCGAATCAGCACCACCGGATACTCCGATTAGAATGCGATCGCCGGCCATTATCAGTCCGTTATCAGAAATGTATTGTAAAAGCTTTTCTTCCATGATAATTTAACGCTCATCTCAAAGTTCAATTAATTCTGAATAAAAAAATGGTGGTCGCTATAGGGCTCGAACCTATGACCCCCTGCTTGTAAGGCAGGTGCTCTCCCAGCTGAGCTAAGCGACCACGTACAAAATTAAGATATTAACTTTTCAAAACAAAATGGTGACCCCTGGGGGATTCGAACCCCCGTAACCGCCGTGAAAGGGCGGTGTCTTAACCGCTTGACCAAGGGGCCGGAACTAATCTAACATCTTGTTATTAAATTAATGGTAGCGGCGAACGGAGTCGAACCGCTGACACTACGGGTATGAACCGTATGCTCTAGCCAACTGAGCTACGCCGCCATAATTTAAGAATTTGGTTGCGGGGGCAGGATTTGAACCTACGACCTCCGGGTTATGAGCCCGACGAGCTACCAAGCTGCTCCACCCCGCGACAATATAATAGACGCAACTGCGTCTTACTAATAGTGGTGCCGGAGATCGGAATCGAACCGATACGATCGAAAAGGATCGCAGGATTTTAAGTCCTGTGCGTCTGCCAGTTCCGCCACTCCGGCACTCAGTGTGGCTGCCTCATTTCTGAGGACAAGTGTTATTATACAGCCTGGGAAACTTAATGTCAACACTTTTTTAATTTTTTTTTGTTTATTTTTTATTCGCGAGAAAACGGCTGTATGCCGCGCCTTCCAGATTGTCATAGTCACAAACAACAAATGAATCTTTTCCAGTAACTTTCAAAATATTATCGAGTATGCTGGTACCAGCGATGATAATATCAGCGCGTTTAGCCTCCAGTCCAACGATCTGGCGGCGTTCGTCAATTGTTTTTGATGAAAGATTCCGAATAATGGATTCAAGCTCTGTTTTGGTAACAACACTCTGATGCACCTGCTCACTGTCATAAATTTTCAACTTCTGTTTGATTGTGGATACTGTTGTCGCCGTTCCGCCTATGCCAATCAGCTTATAGGGCTTGTACGCTTCATAATCAACAAGAGCTCTCTCAAGCGCCTCGGCTGCATTTTGGTTTAACCGATTCACTTCCTCCTCTTTTGGGGGATCATTCTCAATAAAGGCTTCTGTAGAACGGACACTCCCGATATCCAGACTTTTCATTTTTATGAGATTCCGGCCTTGCCCATAAATCAATTCAGTGCTGCCGCCCCCAATATCAAAAATAAGCAGTCCCTCATCGAAACACTGCGAGACGCCGATAAAGCCATATTCCGCCTCTTTTTCGCCTGAAATAATCTCTACCTTCATTCCAAGTTTTTGCGCAGCTAAATCAATAAATTCCAAAGAATTTTCAGCATCCCGGAGCGCACTTGTACCAAAAATAAACATTTCTTTTACTTCATAATCTTCAGCAATGTTTTTATACTCCTCTAAAGCCTCAATATTTCGCTTGATCGCATCTGGATGAAGGCGTTTTGTCTTATTAACCCCCTGGCCCATCCGAGTATATCGGACTGATTTATTAACACGAAAGAGCTGACCTTTTTTATCTTTTCTAAATATCAGCATCCTCGTCGAATTTGTTCCGATATCAATCACAGCTCGATTGATTTTGGGTTCTTTAGGTACACTTGATTCACTCATTCGTTTTCCTCACTTTGCTGCTCATCGCTATTGGCATGATCCTGACTGCTTTCATCAGTTGTCGGTGTCGGCTGCTCTGCCGGCTGCTCATTATTATTCTGTCCATTATTGTCTTTGCCCTCTACAGGTACCACAATCTTTTCGTCTGGATAATAAAGTCCCAGATATTTTCGTGCAATGAGTTCTATATAATTTTTTGTTCCAATTTGTTTAATATCTTCGTCCAGCTGTTTACTTTTCTTTTCCGCCTCGTCCAGCTTGGATTGAATATCTGCCTTTTGAGCATTAAGCTGATGAATTTTCATGGCGTTGGTTCCAAACAGCGTGCCAACAAAGATTAAAAGCGCAAGAGTCACAATAATTGTCCCCATTTTAGGCTTAAAGCGCCTTCGAAGGCCATTTTTTTTCTTTTCTGCCACTGTTTTTTCACCACCTGTTTTTTATTTATTGTAACATAATCCATTTCATTCAGCTATTATAAACTATAAAACACAGTCAAATCTTAATCTAAAGTTCTCTGTACATTTCTGTTGCTTTATCCTTGGGTGCGTGTTCCAACAGCTCTAAAACTTCAATTTTCTGTTCGCCATCGCCGTATGCTATTGTAAGAATATCACCAACTTTCAAACGACTGCCAGGCTTTGCTTCCTTTCCATTGATGGTAATCCGCCCGCCATCACATGCCGCTTTTCCTACGGTACGTCGTTTGATTAAACGGGCGTTTTTTAAAAATTTATCAACTCGCATTGTCTTTCCTTTCTAAAAATCAAAAGGGCCGGAGCAATATTGCTCCGGCCCTCCCTTTGATTATTTGTTTAATTCATCTTTAAATGCTTTTCCTGCTTTAAATGCTGGAGCTTTTGAAGCAGCAATTTCGATTGGTTCTTTGGTTCTTGGATTTAAACCGGTTCTAGCAGCTCTTTCACGAACATCAAAAGTACCGAAACCTACCAGAGCAACTTTGTCGCCTTCCTTTAAGGCGTCAACAACGGTATCCATAAAAGCACCTAAAGCTTTTTCAGAGTCCTTTTTAGATAATCCCGATTTTTCTGCCATAGCGGCAATTAATTCTGATTTGTTCATTCTTATCCCTCCGTAAAGTGTGATCTTTATGTTTTAATTTTTATGATTATTATTATAATCACGTTTCGCTAAAAAATACAAGCATTTTCTGTATTTTTAGCTAAAAACCTTAGTTTTTTAAGGATTTCACCAGCTGCCACAGTTGTTCAAGGCCATTAAGGTCATAATCAAGCATACTTTTTTGTTCATTTAGGGTAATTTTTTCCATTTCTTTAAAACGCATAATAAACTTTTGGGTCGCTTTGCGCAACGCAATTTCCGGTTGAATTTTCGACAGACGAACAACATTGACAACCGCAAACAGCAGATCTCCCAGTTCTTCTTCCAATTTATCTGGACATTTGCTTAAAATTTCTGCTCTTACTTCCTGTTCTTCTTCGGCAACTTTCTCGAGTGCATCCAAAGGATCTTCCCAATCGAACCCTACCTTTGCTGCTTTAGACTGAACCTTACAGGCCTCCATTAATGCAGTAAACGCTTTGGGGATACGCTCCATTTCATCTGCGAGTGTTTGTGTCTGTTTTTCCGTTTTTTTAATCTCATCCCAATTGGTCAGGACTTTTTCGGTTGAAATCTCCTCAGAGGTCATAAAAACATGAGGATGCCGGCGCACCATCTTTTTGTTAATTTCTTCCAGAACATCATTGATTGTAAAAAGGCCTTCTTCTCTGCCAAGCTGCGCGTGAAATACAATCTGAAAAAGTAAATCTCCCAATTCCTCTACGAGATTCTCTGTATCGTCTGTCTCAATGGCGTCCATCACCTCATAAGTTTCCTCCAGCAAATATGCTTTGAGACTCTCGTGTGTTTGTTTTCTGTCCCAGGGACATCCCTCCGGACTTCTAAGAATTTCCATAATTTCAAGTAACTTTTGGTAGCTTCTTAAATCCTTTTTATCCGGCGGGATGTAGAGCGTGGTTAAATGATTAATTTCCTCCACCCAGTCCATCTCGCACAAAGGGACCTCCTTAATGAGCTCCTGGCCTGGAATACCTGCATTTATGAGTAAAACAACAGGATAATCGTCTGGGTAATAATCTAAAAGAAAAAGTTTAACCTCTGAAGCCATATGACGGTTAAAAACCTGAGTAATCAAGTTGCCCATGGCCTTATCTGGAATTTGCTCATTTATTTCAAAGGCGTCAATAATTTTCAGTCCATTAACCGGATCTTCTCTCAATGCTGTCATAGAGATATCCACAAAGCTTACTCCCGAATAAATTTGATAGCTTATATTCTTTTCCTGACATTTACGCATTAAATCAACGACGCTTTGTTCTCCAAACAATGGGTTTCCAGGAACCGCATAGACCAACGTTTCGCCGGACTCTGCTTTTTGAACAAGTTGCTTTGCAATGCTCTCATAAACATCCTCAAAGCAGTCGCACCCTTCATACAGCTCATCAAAACTGCAATACATTATTCCACGTTTTTCCAGTTCCTTAACCACCGGATGGATCGCTGTCCTGAAATAGTTTTTGTTTTCATTTTGAAGTAATTCCAGCGTTTCTACAGTCAACTGGCCAAAAGCGCCAGGACCCAGACCAACAATGCTAATTTGTGACATGATTTCTCCTCTATTCTAGCGATATAAAATTCCTCTAATTTTCCTGTAAACCGGCTCGATGATTTTCTGTGCGGGCAGAATGGCCATCTCTTCCTCTGTAATTCCACCAATCAAAATCATCAGGAAAAAATACACCACAACAGCGGCCACTATCGCTGTCACTACTGCGATAAAATTCCCGGCAATCATGCTTACCAATGCATAAACGCCCCATGTGGCAAGTCCCATCATAATCGCAGAAACCAGAGGTTTGAAAAGAGTTTGCTTTACGTCCATCTGAAATCCCGTGAAACGCTTGACGCAAATATAATTGGATACTGTTAAATAAACAAATGTAATCATACTGCTGATAACAATCCCATAAATATTAAAAGCTGGCACTGCCAGACAGATCCACCCTGTTACAAAACGGATAATAATGGCAATGGCAAGATTAATCAACGGTACTCTAAAACGATCAATGGCCTGTAGGATGCTTTGGAATGTATTGGAAAGCATCATAAAAATGGTCGCGTAAGCGTAATATTTTAAAATTTCCGGCCCATAGGGTGAGCCCTGAAAAAGGATATCAAAGATTCCTTGCGAAAGCACCGAAAGGCCTATGCAACAAGGCAAAGCCACCATAATAACTAACCGGATAGCGACGTCGATTTTATGTCCCATTGCCCTTTTATCCCGAAGGGCAAAAGATTCTGAAATGGCCGGTATCATAGCGACAGCAAGGGTTCCGCTGATGACAAGTGGAATATTGATCAGCGTATCGGCATTGGCAAAATCACCAATCATAGTGGTAGCTGTATGCGCATCCACCCCTGCAAGCGCCAATCTTGGAATATAGATCATTGAGTCGATCATTGAAAACAGTGAAACAATGGCAGAAGTCAAGGTGACTGGAATCGCAATGATAACAAGGCGCTTAAATATCTGTTTGCTCGTCAAAGGGACTGGACGGCTTGTTTGTTTTAAGATCTTTTTATTGGCCGCTGTAAAAGCCCAGTATAAAAACCAGAGAAACAGCATGGCAAACAGACCGCCAGCGGTTGCTCCAAAAACAGCTCCGCCGACGCCCATTCCGACGCCCATTCCACTGGAAACAAAATACCAGCACAAAAAAACACCTAATCCCACACGAACGATCTGTTCAATAATCTGAGAGATTGCTGTGGGATTCATAATCTGAAAGCCCTGAAAAAAGCCTCTGAAGGATGAGCAGATCGCTATAATAAGCGGTGCCATCGCAATGGCCATAATAGCCGGAAAGCTTTCCCCTGGCCAGTTTGCGACAGTAATCAGCCAGTCTGCTCCCAGAAAAAGAAAGGCAGTGGAGAGTCCACCCATAATTAACAGCGTCCAGAAAGATACCTTAAACACATTATGAGCCGCCAGATAATCCTTGATGGCGATATTTTCAGAAATCATCTTGGAAATTGCCACCGGTAGCCCCACTGTTGAAACCATCAGCAACAAATTATAAACATTTGTGACATTGCTGTATATGCCATTACCATAGCTCCCGACAAGGTTATATACTGGCACCTTGTAGAACAACCCAAGGAGGCGCGAAAGAATCCCGGCCACTGCCAGAATTGTCGCTCCCTTTAGATAACTGCTCGCTTTTTTACTCACTTGAAAACCTCTTTCAACGAAATAAGTATCATTATAACTTTTTTGCAGTGGATACGCAAATTTAAAAGGCCTGCCTTGCAGCAAGCCTTTGACTCATTATAGCTATTGAACTTTCTTTTCATAAACTTGAATGTTCAATTCGGATTTCAGCTGATCCATATAGCTTTCAAGCGTTGTCTTAATATCATAGATATCAATTTTCTCTTTTTTCAGCAAATCTTCTTTTAGTTTGTTATAATCTTCTGTGCCCTTTTCCTCTTTTACAGACTCGGCTATTTCATCCTTTTTATCCTCAAAGCTGGCTTCTCCGGCATCATTTTTATCATAAACATAAATAATGTGGTAACCATACTCTGTTTTTACCGGTTTGCTGACACTGTTTTTATCCATTCCAAAGGCTGCGTCTGAGAATTCACTAACCATTTTTTCTTTATTGAAAGCACCCAAATCCGTTGCTTCTTTTACTTTTTCATTGGATTTGTATTCGTTCATAATTTTCTCAAAATCTTCTTTTGTCTTTACATCTTTTGCTTTATCGTAAATTTCATTTGCCAAAGTTTCATCCTCTGTCAGAATATGCTCTGCTGAAACTGTGCTTTCATCATAAGAATCCTTATGCTCTTTATAATATTTGCGCAAGTCTGCGTCACTGGCTTTGACATCTTCTGTAACTTTTGCCTGGATTGCCTGACCCGCAGCGGTTCCCTTAGCGTCTTCCTTTTGATATTCGTCATATTTTTCTTTTGTGAGGAAATAATTTTCAAGGTACTGATTCAGTTCATCATCTGTCTGAAACATCATTTTCTGGATAGACTGTTTTGTCTGAAGCGCATTGTCGATCTCTTCCTGCTTTATTTCAATATTATTCTCTTCGCAGTACTTAACCAGTGCTTTATTTTGGGCAATTGAATTAAAAATCGATTCATTTGTTTCTTTGATACTCGCATCATCTGTCTGCAGTCCCTGTCCGCCAGAATAATAGGATGTCATTTCCTCATTAATGTAGTAATAATTATAAATCCCACGTTTGATTTCTTCATCATTGATTTTTCCAACCACCTGATCCAGCTCTTCCTCAGGATGTTCTTTCAGATAGTCCATATGCTTGGAATAGCACTCACTGGCATAGCTGTTGTCAACCATGAAAGTTTTCATAAATTGTGTAAAAGAATCATTATTGGTGTTATATTTGGATAAAGTACTGTCATATTTATTTCCTGCTGACGTTTTTAAGCTGTCCAGCGCCGTTTGAGCCTGACTTTCGGCAGCCCCCTCATCGATTGTAACGTTGTCCTTTTTAGCCTGAGCAGTCATGGCTCCAACCTGAACCAGACTATCCAGCAAATCTTTTTTAAATTCAGTCAGTTTAGACCCTGTTGGCATTGAACTTCCGTTAGCCGTGTAGTACAGGTCATAATACGCCATATAGTTATTAAAAGACTCTTTTGTCATAGACTGTCCGTCAATTTCTGCTATAACCTGCTGGTTATCCTTTTCTGGGTTGACAGAAACCAATGAACAACCGGTTGTCAGTGTTGTAATCCCCAGCGTAACCGCTAAAGCCAATACAACTCCCCTGATCTTATTCTTATGCATTTTGCTCTCCTTAAAAATTGTGATTTTTATATTTTAACATATTTTATCTTAATGACATCTTAATTATTTTAAATCCTCAAAAAATGAAATAATTTCTTTTAAAATATCTTTATCTTTGACCGATGACAAATTAAAGCTCCAGCACGCTTCATTGGCTTTTCCTGCTTTAAATTTCACTTTATATTTACGGATTAATTCCGGCATTTTTTCAGCATCCGGCACAAAGACTTCCCTTTTCTCACTAAAGGTCAGATAGATAAACTGTCCCTTTTGTTTGATCTCTTTGACTCCGATGGCAGAAGCCATATTTTTAATCATAGCAATGGCCATCAGATTGTAAACGCCATTTGGTATATCCCCAAAACGATCAAGGAGCTCTTCTTCAAAATCATCATAATCCTCAATTGTCTTAATAAATGTAAGTTTTTTATAAATATCATATTTCAGCTCTTCACTGCTGATATAGCGTTCAGGAATATAGCCGTCAATATCTAAATTGATACGAATCGGCTCTTCAGTTTCTACTTCTACGCCGTCCATGCGTTTACTGATCGCCTCTTCCAAAATACGGCAGTACAGTTCATAACCAATCTTAAATAGATGTCCCGACTGCTCTGCACCCAAAATATTACCTGCCCCACGAATTTCAAGGTCGCGCATAGCCACCTTAAAGCCTGACCCAAAGGCTGTAAAATCCTTGATGGCTTTTAAACGCTTTTGTGCAATTTCAGTCAGAATTTCTTTTTTATGGGTAACGTAAGTATAGGCCTGAACATCAGATCTTCCGACACGCCCTCTCAGCTGATAGAGCTGGGAAAGTCCGAAATGATCTCCCTCATCTATAATCATGGTATTGGCATTTTTGACATCTAACCCAGACTCAACAATGGTCGTTGTCACCAGGATATCAAAGTCATGATTTAAAAAATCAACCATTATATCCTCCAGCTCACTGCCGCTCATCCGGCCATGCGCCACTACAATTCTCGCGTCTGGTACGAGACTCTGGACATCAATGGCAACCTCATGGATATCGTGAACACGATTATGGACATAGTAAACCTGTCCTCCGCGACCAAGCTCACGATTGATGGCATCCTGGATAATCAGCGGATTATAAGCCATAACATAAGTTTGAACCGGCCGTCTTCCTTCTGGAGGCTCTTCAATAACACTCATATCGCGTACACCCGTCATCGACATATGTAATGTACGCGGGATCGGGGTTGCACTTAAGGTCAAAACATCGACATTCTGTTTCAACTGTTTTATTTTTTCTTTAGACCGCACCCCAAAGCGCTGCTCCTCATCGATAATAAGCAGCCCCAGGTCTTTAAAATGAACATCCTGCGATAACAGGCGGTGTGTGCCGATAATCATGTCCAGCTTGCCAAGTGCCAGATCTCCTAAAATTTTCTTTTGCTGTCCAGAGGTCCTGAAACGGCTGATCACCTCTACACTGATAGGGTATTTCCGAAATCGGTCTAAAACAGTATTGTAATGCTGTTGTGCCAAAATCGTCGTTGGAACCAGCATTGCTACTTGTTTTCCTTCCATGATGGCTTTAAAAGCCGCCCGCAGGGCTACCTCTGTCTTTCCATACCCAACATCACCGCATAAAAGACGATCCATCGGTATTTCTGATTCCATATCCGCTTTAATCTCTTCAACACAGCGCAGCTGGTCTTCCGTTTCAACGTAAGGAAAATCGTCCTCAAACTCTTTTTGCCACGATGTATCTGGACTAAAAGCGTATCCCTTCATCGAACGTCTTTTAGCATACAGCGCGATGAGCTCGTCGGCCATATCTTCGACTGCTTTTTGAGCTTTATTTTTAGCCTTCTGCCAGTCGGGATTTCCCATCTGGTTAACCTTTGGTTTTTTATCGCCGCCCGTACCAATATAGACCTGGACTGAATCCATCTGTTCTACTGGAATATAAAGCTTGGCATCTCCGGCATACTCGATGACCATCAGATCTTTGGTTACATTATCAATCGTCAGTTGCTCAATCCCACGGTATATCCCAATACCATGCACATCATGAACAACATAATCTCCTACATGTAACTCAGCAAAGGAGTCAATCTTTCTTCCCTTGTGTTTTTTCTTTCTCTGGGAAACACGTTTTTCTTTAAAGATCTCAGACTCGTTAATATAGACAACTTTTTCGTCTTCCATCTCAAAGCCTTCAGAAATTTCGCCGACAGAGAGCTGTATACCCGGCCCTTCATTCTCCACAAAATTAAAGACCTCCTGGTCTACCAGGTATTGCTTGACCGTTTCACGAGTCTTCTCGGTTCTACAGCAGATGTGAATCCGGTATCCTAAGGTAAGCCGGCGGTTCAAAAACTCTAAAAATAATGGAAACTGACCCGCAAAGCTTTCAAGATCGCGGGAATTCATATCCAGATTCATTCCCTTTTTTGCTCTGCTGTTAAAAAGATACTCTTTAACCGAAGGACAGTTTTCAAGGCTCTTTTCAACATAATGGAAAGTAAAAAACTTATTTTTTTCCTCAGGCAAAATGTATCCTTGCGTTATGAGCGACTCATAATCCAGCCATGTCTTTTTAATAAAGATATCATAGGTTTCTTTGATCCGCGTATACTCATCCCAGATAACAATATTTTTTCCCACATAATCCATAAAGGAGTCGTTTTCCTTAATAAAGGTAAACAAAGTTTCGTCATATTGGGCGCCTTCCTGCTCAAGCTTTTCAACAAGCTCCATATAAAGCTCGTTTCCATCATATTTTTTATGGATCATTTTAAAAATTTTCTGCCGCTCTTGCTCAGACAAAACGATTTCCTTTGCAGGCGCTATGCGAACATTTTCGATCTGATTATATGACAGCTGACTGTCAACATCAAAAAGACGCATTGAGTCCACTTCATCATCAAAAAACTCAATACGGACAGCATCATCAGAGGTTACGTTGTAGATGTCTAAAATTCCACCACGCAGCGCAAATTGTCCCTTCGACTCTACCTGATAAACTCTTTCGTAGCCCAAGCTCACAAGCTTTACAACCAATGCTTCCAAATCAAAGGTATCACCATTGTTAATTGAAAAAAACAGCGCTTCCATGGCTTCCCTGGAAACCATTTTTTTCAAAATGCTGTCAATTGATGCTACGATAATATATTTTTTTCCCGAAAACAGCTTTTCAATCACGGTCATACGCTGATGAGCAATATCCTGGCTATGAGCATCCGAAAAATAATCATGAACCGGCTCCAGAGGATAGTATAACACATCAGTATCTCTGAACTTTCTCAGAATTTCAGCCTTTTTTTGAGCATCTCTATCGGAATGGGTGATAAACAAAACATTCGTATCAAAATGTTCATAGGTCAAAAGCGTTAAAAAACCTTTTAGGCCAGTCTTGACATTTGAGAGATTAACCCCTATGGATTCTTCAATGGCTTCAAATATTTTTTCGATTTTAGGTGTTCCTTTTAAGTCATTAAACAGTCGATCCATTTCCTCTCCTTATACAGCACTAGCCCGGATCAACTGACCCGGGCTTTGTACTTATTTATTTTACTGATTCTGAACCTCAGAATCCTTTTTTTCTGCTTTCTCGGCTTTTTCTTTCCGATTTAAACGGTTCATGGCAAAATCGATATCTTCATTTATATAGTACTGTACCGCTTCTGCCGCTTTTTTTACTGCTTCACGCATTACTTCCATTTCATCCGGTGTAAATTTACTAAGAACATAGTTTGCCAAATCCCATTGAGGCGGCTTTTTCCCAATTCCTATCCGAATTCTTGGAAAATTTTGATCTTGAAGCTGATAGATAATCGAGCGCATACCATTATGCGTTCCCGCACTTCCCTTTTTCCTTATTCTTATCTTGCCTGGATCAAGATCAATATCGTCATAAATAACCAACGTATTCTCCAGCGGCACATCATAATAGGATACCAGTTCCTCTACACAAAGGCCGCTGTTATTCATATAGGTCATTGGTTTAATCAACATTACTTTTTCGCCATTCTCAAAATAAACGCCTGTTAATCCTTCGTGCTCATCCTTTGTAATCTGGACATTCTTTTGGTCTGCAATATAGTCAACCGCCTCAAATCCAATATTATGGCGTGTTAAGGCATACTCTCTGCCTGGATTGCCAAGTCCTATAATCAAATACATGAAAGTTTATACGTATCTTTCTGAAAATAATTTACTAAGAGAACGGCCAAAATGAACGTAGTCGATGGCGCGGCCAAATAAAGTTCCGGTAGAAAGGATTTTGATTTTATCAATCCTTTTTTCTTCTGGAACTACAAGCGTGTCCAGGGTAATCAACTCTTCAATGGCTGAATTCTGGATTCTGTCAATGGCTGGACCAGAGAAAACTCCGTGAGTACAAGCCGCCCGCACCGATTTTGCTCCCAGCTTCATCAAAGCGTCAGCACCTGTTGTAATGGTTCCGGCAGTATCGATCATATCATCAATCAAGATACAATTCTTTCCTTCAACATTACCAATGACGTTCATGACTTCAGTAACATTTGGTCTTGGACGCTGCTTATCAATAATTGCAAAAGGACATTCCAGAGTTCTCGCTAATTTTCTGGAACGCTTAACACTTCCTGCATCCGGTGACACAACCACCATGTCATCCAGACGAAGATTTTTAAAATATTCAGCGATTAAGCCGCCGCCGGATAAATGATCTAAAGGAATATCAAAGAATCCCTGGATTTGATTGGAATGAAGATCCATGGTAATAACACGGTCTGCGCCAGCCGTTGTAATCAAATTTGCGACCAGTTTCGCTGTGATCGGATCTCTGGATTTTGCTTTACGATCCTGTCTTGCATAGCCATAATAAGGAATAACCGCATTGATACGGCCCGCTGAAGCTCTGCGCATCGCGTCAATGATAATCAACAGCTCCATCAGATTGTCATTACAAGGATTCCCTGTTGACTGGATAACGTAAACATCTGCTCCACGAACAGATTCAAATACATTAAGACCAATTTCCCCATCACTGAAATGAAGAATATCTGCATTGCACAGCTGTACTTCCAAATAGTCTGCGATATCCTCGGCTAATTTTCTGTTGGAATTACCCGCAATGATCTTAATTCCGCCAAATTTTCCATCCATCTTTTTTTGCACCTCATATTTTATTTAAATTTAATTATTTACTGATTTTTTTAATTTGTTTCATCTGAAGGGCATACCCTTCTTTATTTACCTGACGGGCACGCGCAACAGCCAGAGTATCTTCCGGTACATCATCGGTAATGGTTGAGCCGGCTGCGACATAGGAACCTTCTTTTACTGTTACCGGAGAAACCAGATTACTGTTGCAGCCGATAAAGCAATTATCTTCAACGACCGTGCGGTACTTGTTTGTACCGTCATAATTCACAAAAACCGTGCCACAGCCCAGATTAACATTTTTTCCAACTTCAGCATCGCCGATGTAGGTTAAATGCGACGCCTTCGCGCCATCTTTCATAACAGCATTCTTAACCTCAACAAAATCGCCAACCTTGACATTTTTTCCAATATGGCTGTTAGGACGCAAGTAGGCGTATGGACCCACATGGGTATTCTCATCGACAAAGCTGTCTAATACGGTGGAAATCTGAATATCTACGCCGTCTGCAATGGTGGAATTTACAATACGACTGTTATGACCGATCACACAGTTTTCTCCGATGATCACCCTCCCTTCTGTGATAACGCCAGGATAAATAGTGGTGTCTTTTCCAATCTTTGTCTCTGCACTCAGGTAAGTGTTTTCAGGGTCAATAATGATTGCGCCCGCTTCCATCAAGGAAGTATTAATTCGGCGGCGCATGATTTTTCCAATTTCAGCCAACTGCACCTTTGAATTTACAGCTGCTATATCATCCACATCTGGAGTAGGGTAAGAACCTACTTTTTTACCCATTCCCCTCAAAATTTCAATGGTATCGGTGAGATAATATTCACCCTGGACATTATCAGAATTAATTGCCTGCAACGCTGTCTTTAATGCCTGTGCATCAAAACAGTACATTCCAGAATTAATTTCCTTTATGCCGCGTTCTTCGTCGGTCGCATCCTTGTGCTCTACAATTTTAATCAGTTCATCACCATTTTTGACGATTCTTCCATAACCTGTCGGATCATCGAAAACAGCAGTTAATACCGTCGCTGAAAAGCCGCCGTCTTCATGTGCTTTTACAAGCTCCTCCAATGTCTCTTTACGGACCAGTGGCGCGTCGCCAACTAAAACAAGCACATTGCCATTAAAATTTTCAAAGAACGGCAGTGCCTGAAGAACGGCGTGCCCTGTGCCAAGCTGTTCCTTTTGCTCGATCGCCATAATATTTTCGGGGAGAGCAGCTTTGACAATATCTGCTTTATAGCCAACAATTACGGCGGTATCATCCGCACCAGCAGCTTCACTGGCAGAAATGACATAATCCAGCATTGCTTTTCCGCCGACTTCATGGAGTACCTTTGGTTTTTCAGAGACCATCCGCGTCCCATGACCGGCAGCCAAAATCACTGTTTTGGTTGATTTCATTTTTTAATTCTCCAATATTCCAGTATAAAACCTGAATTTTATATTAACATTCATATAAAGGGACTCTTTACCATGAAAAATAATACCCTTTATCGTGATAAATGTCTACAGCTAATTTACTTTTGTAAACGTCAAAAGAGGGAACCATGTTCCCTCCTCTTAATTTAATGCTTTTCTGTTTGTACTAAAATGATTATAGAACCCCTTATTCTTCTGAATCATCTTCAAAATCTACTTCAAGATCAATTTCTTCGGGCTCAGTCTCTTCAGCTTTTTCCAAAACTGCTTTTTCATAGGCTTCCAAAACGATTCCTTGCATTTCCTTGCGGGTACTGGAGGTGATCGGATGACAGATGTCTTTAAAATCTCCGTCCGGTGTTTTTCTACTAGGCATTGCAATGAAATAACCATTCTGTCCTTCGATTACCTTAATATCATGCACGACAAATTCATCGTCAAATGTAACCGATACGATCCCTCTCATTTTCCCTGTTGGATAAATTTTTCTTACTCTTACGTCTGTAATTACCATAATGTAAGCCTCCCCTTCGATTGTAGTAAATAAAATCACATCTTACTATACCTTTACATTATAGTACCATATTTCAGACAAAATTAAAACAAAAACTTACCCGATTATTTTGTATTCTATCACCATTTTATAGACATCATTTCACAGTCAACTCTACAAGCGTTTTTTCTTTGTCATTTAACGAGGTACACATGCGCAATAGTGGTAAATAATTATCCACAAGCTTTTCATTTGGTTCTTCTGTCACAAATATAACGCAGGGTCCGATAATGACAGCTCCAACTTCCTCCATTAAATTCATCATCCCCTTAGCAGTCCCCCCGCCTTTCATAAAATCGTCAATAATCAATACTTTTTTGCCCTCAAGGTTGACTCTCCGGCTCAGATACATGGTATTAATTTTATTCGTCGAGCCGGAAACATAGTTCATGCTTGTTGTGGTACCCTCTGTCACTTTATTCGACCTTCTGATAACTGTCATGGGAACATTTAAAAACCGCGCGCTCTCAAGGGCTACGGGAATTCCCTTCGTTTCTGTCGTCACAACATACTCTACGCCCTGTTCAAGATATTTTCCCGCAATAATTTTCCCTAAACGCTGCGCGTAATAAGGGCTGGACAGAATATCGCTGTAATAAAGAAATCCTCCCTGAATTTTACGTTCAGGCTCCATGAGTCTTTCTGCTATTTCCAAAAGAATTGCTCTTTCCTCTTCATCTGGCACAACTGGCAGATATTTAACGCCACCCGCCGCACCGGACACTGTTTCAATTTTTCCCATTTTCATCATTTCCACCGCACTTTTTACAATTGCTACGTCTTCACAAACGCTTGTTTTAGACGCATCAAAAAGCTGGCTGAAATAATTATAGGTCAGAACCCTATTAGGGTTGTCTGTCAATATTTTTGTAATTGCACAAACACGTTCATTTTTTTTCATTTATTCACCTATAAAACCCGAACATTTTTTAGTCTATTTATAATTTTATTCATATTCAAAAAAAGTGCAAGTCTTTTTCGTCTTTCCTTAATAAAATTCCTTACTGCTGGGACTTTATCTTAATAAATAGCTGTGATATAATTCTTGTAGTCCATGAGAACTATAAGGAGCAAACAAATTGAAAGAAATATTAAAAAAGAAATTCAATCGTCCAGTTGAAAAGATATTTTTCATCGGTATTGGAGGCAGCAGCATGAGCGGACTGGCAGGGATGGCCCTGGACCAGGGCTTTAAAGTGGAAGGTTCCGATATGATTGAGTCCTCTTATACCGGAAAGCTGAAAGAGCGCGATGTCAAAATCCATATCGGACATGATTACAACAATATCCCGCAAGATACAGACATGGTTGTCTATTCTGCAGCCATTCATGAAGATAATCCCGACATGGTTCGCGCTAAGGATCTTGGCCTGCCAACAGTCGAACGTTCGGATTATCTCGGCTTGCTGTCTCTAGCCTTTGATAAAACCATTGGCGTCGCAGGGACACACGGAAAAACAACAACATCTTCCATGATCGCCGCCTTACTGCACTATGCTGATTTTGACCCAAGTGTCAGCATTGGAGGAAAGCTACCGGAAATCGGCGGTAACGCCTGCCTGGGAAACAGCGACTATTTTGTTATCGAATCCTGCGAATATGTAGATTCCTTTTTAAAAACATCCCATTATATTGGTATTATTACAAACATTGAAGAGGATCATCTTGATTATTTTACCGGTGGACTTCCACAAATTAAGGAGTCCTTCCACAAGTTTGGTGCAATTCTTCCGCCAGACGGCCTCATGATCGCATATGGCGATTCTCAGGACGTGCTGGATACTGTAGAAAATCTCCGCTGTCCGGTCACCACTTATGGTTTCGAACCCCAAAATGACTGGACTGCCCATAATATTCAATACGATGATATGGGAAACCCTTCTTTTGACGCATACCATCACAATGAATTTTATGGACACTTTGATATGAAAATTCCTGGTGAGCACAATGTTTTAAACGCCCTATCCTGTATTGCATGCAGTGAATTTTTGGGTATTGACGAGGCCACAGTCCAAAAAACGCTTGATAATTTTCACGGCGCCAAAAGACGCTTTGAGTTTCGCGGAGCGGTAAACGGTATTAATGTTTACGAAGATTACGCCCACCATCCAACCGAATTGAAGGTTGTCATCGACGCCTGTCTTAATCATGCGCATAATAACTTGTGGGTTATCTTCCAGCCTCATACCTATTCAAGAACCTACTATCTCTTTGATGAATTTGTAGATGCTTTTGCGAAAGCAGATTTTATTATTCTTAACGATATTTATTCTGACCGCGAGGGAAATGAATGGGATATCTACTCTGAAGATCTGGCGAAACGAATTAAGGAAAAATATCATATTCCCACCATTGTTATGTCAGAATTTAGTACCATTGTAAAATATCTGACAGATAATCTGGAATCCGATGATCTGGTACTTGTCGCTGGCTCTCAGACCATTAATAAAGTCGCTTATATGCTGGTTGATGCGCTAAAAGAAAAATATGAATAGATAATCCGGGAAAATGATACAAAAAATTGACAACTCATCCTTTGTATTTTTGTTTCATATAGGATACAATGATACGGTTAACAAAGGAGGTGTTGAACATGCTTGAAACTTCGCTCGTCGCCAGTTTAGTGGCGTTTGTGGCAGGGCTCGGTATCCTTACTGTTTTGTTTATCTGCCTTATTCCAATCGCTCTATACATATTCTCCAGCTTTGGGCTCTATACCATGGCTTTGAAAAAAAACATCGAGTATCCATGGCTGGCTTGGATCCCAGTTATCAAACTCTTTATATTAGGCGAAATTATTGGTGAAAAGGTGACAATCAGCTCGCTTAAAATCCCTTACGCACAGGTGATTTTACCCGTTGCGTCTATCTGCAGCGGCGCTTTAATCGCAATTCCCTTTTTGGGCTGGATTATTGGAATTGCGATCGCTGTATACAATTATGCCGCGTACTACCGATTATATAAATTATATTATTCAGATTCTGCAGTACTGTTTCTCGTACTCAGTATCATTTTCCCTTTTATGCTTTCGATTTTCCCTTTTGTTATTCGTAATAGGGAACCTTATGAGTACAGCTTTTCTTAAAAAAATGTGAATACCTCAGCGGTAATCCTCTGGGTATTCACATTATTTTTTGCATTCATCTTTAAAATACATTACAATAAACTTAAGATCTATTTAAAGGAGGTTCACCAATGGATTACTATTATGATTATTACGATTTCGGTGATTCTTTTTACAATTATGACGCCCTGGGTGCTTTCATTGGCATTATTATTGTAATCTGTCTCTGTATTTTGATATTTGCATGTGTTTTTGCCATTATCGCCTATATTTTTAAAGGTATAAGCCTCTACACACTTGCCAAAAAAAGAAATCTGCGCTATCCGTGGATTGCCTGGATTCCAATGGCCAACCAATATTTATTAGGCGCGCTGATTAACGACCAAGTATCCATCGGTTCACTTCATATTCCATATGCTGCTGTGATACTGCCGCTTTTATCTGGTGTTGTCACACTTTTAAGCAATACAATGACACAGATTCCTTTTGTTGGATGGATTTTTCTGTTTGTTGCCTGTATTCTGACCGCTATCTACGAATACTCAGCTTATTACTGGCTTTACCGCATTTATAACCCCAAAAACACAACTCTTTATCTGGTGCTGAGTATCATTTTCCCAGTCACCATTCCGTTTTTCTGGTTCTCTTTAAGAGATAAAGCCCCAGATTACACTGATATTCCCATGACAAAACCCTGCTCTCAAAATCCCCGGGCCATTTTGTCATTTTGTCTCGGCGTTCTTTCAATGCTTTCCAGCCTTGCCGGTGGCGGTTTTTGGATTGGTGTCTGCGCCATCATTTTCGGTATCCTATCTTATCAGGAATTAAAAAGGGAAAATGCCCCTGCTCAGTTGGCCATTCTTGGTATTATTTTTGGCGCACTTGGTATCATCATGATCTTTGTGCTTCCAGTAATCGGTCTGGCTGTTTTTCAAGGGCACAGTTTAATTAACAGGATTACCAACAGCCTGTATACCAATACCACCCGTTACCCATTTTTATAGCAGGACAGGAGAATTAGTATGAAAGAATATGGTTTAGTCCTTAGCGGCGGCGGAACAAAAGGTGCTTTCGAAATTGGCGTATGGCAGGCTCTTCGTGAAATGAACATTCATACTCCTTGTGTGATCGGAACCTCTGTAGGCGCTTTAAACGCTGCGGTTATCGCCCAAAATGACTTTGACAAGGCGCTTGACTTCTGGTCAAATCTGACCATTAATCAAGTCCTTAATCTCAATACGCATATGACCAATAAATATGTTGAGCAATGGTCTAAAACCAGTTTTGACTTTTTTAGATTATCTTTTTTAAATGATTTGTTTCATGGTGGGTTTGATATTACGCCCTTACGCGAAAACCTTCAAAAACTTATATCAGAAGAGGCCATTCGCAAATCCTCAATACGTCTCGGGCTTGTAACGGTTCGTTTGAATACACTCTCCCCAATCAAATTAATGATTGAGGACATTCCCGAGGGACAATTGCTTGACTATTTGCTTGCCAGCGCTGCCTTTCCGGTTTTTCAGAAACAGGAAATTGACGGCACTACTTATCTTGACGGTGGATTTTATGATAATGTCCCCATAAATTTTATGGCCGAAAATGGCTATAATGACATTATTTCTGTTGAATTTCCAGCTCTCGGCGTTAAACAGAAAATTAAAAACAAAGATATCAATCTCAAGGTCATCAATAATTCCGAATATCTTGGCATGACGCTTGAATTTGATCAAAAAACGATCCTGAACAATATTACAATGGGACATCTCGACTGTTTGAAGACTTTTAAAGTGGCAAGAGGAAAATTTTATTACTTTGATATGAGCCGCCAGCGAAAGCTCTATGACCGGCTTGACCGCTTTATCGGAACACCTCTACAGGACAAAATTTCCCGTGAAAAGGTAGCTCATCTGCTCAGCATCCCTGCCGATTCAGATAAACCTTCAATTTTGGCAGCTATTAATGCTATTATTCGAAGCACAAATTACCCTGAGGATGAACCGCTTCTGATGACATTATTAGAAATTGCTGGTAAATCACTCGGTGTAAAAAGAATGGAATACTACACAATGGATCAATTCCTGCCAGCCTTACTCAATGCTTTGAACGCTTTGACCAAAGCCAATCTATCATTGATTAAAAAAGAAAGCACCATTAAAGATGCTTTTAAAGATTGTCCCATTGATTACAAACCAACAACCATTCTTGATTTTATTACTTTCTATGTTTTATTTGTGGGTGCAAGACAGGATATGCCCCTTTTCCGTTTAAATGCTTTAATTAAAAAATTCACTCCAGAATTTGTGCTCTCAATTTTGCTGTTGATTTATATCCATCAAATGATAAAAACACCAACCTAAAAAACCTCTGCGCGATTCAGCGCAGAGGTTTTTAATTGATCAAGAATCTTATCTGGTGTTCTTTATCGGACGATACGATTCTCTCCTTGATAACATCATCCTCTTCCACATTACCAACAATTAGGGGGCTGTCAGGATGGTGGTGCTTTTGATGATACAGAAGTTTTCCCTTACTGTGGTTAGCATAACAATAAAGACAGCCGTTACCACAGGTATTATACATTCCTATATCAATACTTTCCATGCATCTGCACTCTGATCTCTGTCCTGGGTCTTTCCCCAGACTTATTGGGTATCCCTGTATCTTCTCAAAAATCGCTTTATCGACGCAGCAGGCTTTTTTAATCCCTACTGGTTTTTGACTGTCTGTACAGATTTCCAAGCTAATATGGTATTTCTGAGCAATATCAGCAAATTTACTGATCAGCTCTATTTTCTCCATAACTGTTTTGTCTGTTAGTCCGAGACCACACATATTTTGTCTTGTATCTTCATAGTAATCCAAAAAACTCACAATACAACGCTTCGTATAACCACTTAATTTATTTGACAGTTTCTCAAAATAGTAAAGATGGTATGCTGCGGTATATTTTCCAGTAAAAACAATTGGATTATAACGCCAGATCACTCTGTCATTTCCCAGTTTATCTGACAATCTTTTAAATCCTGGAATTAAAGTATCATTTTTCGAAGGAAGGTATGGCTCAATATCTTTCCCATAAGGATTTACTGTCCAATGAAAATAAAAAGGAAGCGCTCCTAATCTGTTAAGTTTTGGAATCATCGGAACAGCATTTTTAGTCCATAAAACAATTCCGTCAATGACCTCAGGAGACAGACTGATTTTCGAAATTAGTTTGAAATTAAAAGGACTTCGAACATAAACATATTTCTCTTCCAACCTTTTAATGAACCACTCAGAAAAAAAAGAAGGAATATCTGTCCTTCGGCTGGCACTGATAATCATAAAAGCCTCCTTCGCACTTGTTTAATTCTTAATTTCGCTTAAACAAGTTAATTTCATTATAAACAGGATATAAATTATAACAAGACGCTTATGCTCTCCGAATCAATTTTCGATTATCTTACCGCATAAAACCTATAATCAGCTTAAAACAGACGATTTAAAACTTGAAAGGAGAATAAAAAAATGCAATACCGAAAATTATCGCCAAATGCTCAAGACTACGCTAAAAAATTATATTTAGAATACAGAGACCGTATTAAAGAAAATATACCTGATGAAAAAGCGGCCATTATTAATATTGCCACTGATACACACACACTTGATTATATTGATGAATTACAGGGCTTTTTCCATTTTAAGGTAAATAATGACAATGTTATCATCAATCAATTTTTTGTCGATCAGATGACCCGCTTTTGCAAATGGTAATCAAAAAATAAAAAAAACCGTCTATGACGGTCCTTAAAATCAAAATGGTGGAGACAAGGGGACTTGAACCCCTGACCTTCTGACTGCCAGTCAGACGCGCTCCCAACTGCGCCATGCCCCCATAAGCTGACTATGCTATGATACAATACCTGATTATTTTTGTCAATGGCTTTTTTAGAAAAAACTATTATTTCCTCTTAACAATTTAATGAAAATGGTTTAAAATAGAACCATACTAAATTATATAGGAGAAATCAAATGGCTAAAATAGAAATTTTCGAACCAGAATTAACTTGTATTGATGGTGTCTGCCAAATGGGCGAAAACGCTGATCTGGCACGAATCAATGACATGGTTGCTTCTTTTGCTGATGATGGCTGGGATATTGTAAGACATAACCTTACAATGGATCCTAATGCTTTTGTAGAAAACCGTACAATTGGAACCTTATTGGTGGAAAAGGGAAACAGTGTTCTACCAGTTACTTTAGTGAACGGCAAAATTGTAAAAATGCGCGAATATCCCTCTGCTCTTGAATTCGTAAAATGGTTTTCCGGCGGGACAGAGTGAGTTAATTTGATGGATTTTAAAAGTCTTTATCAACAAATATCTGATTTTATTCCCAACACTGACCAGGAATTTGCGGATAAAAAAATTTTTATAAGCTTAATGGAGAAATATCCAGATACTATCCTGACTAGAAAAAATCCTGTAGCGCATCTAACAGGCTCAGGTTTTATTTTTAATCCACATCGCGACCAGTGCCTGATGGTCTTTCATAATCTTTACAGGTCGTGGTCCTGGAGCGGCGGCCACGCCGACGGGTGTTCCGATCTTTTATCTGTAGCGATCAGAGAAGCAGAGGAAGAAACTGGCATTAAAAATTTAAAACCTATTTCAGAAAAAATAATCAGTCTGGATGTCTTACCTGTTTTTGGACACTTCAAAAACGGAAAGTACGTCAGCACGCATCTGCATTTATCGATTGCTTTTTCACTTATTGCAGATGACCGTCTCCCGCTAACCATTAATCCTGATGAAAACAGTGATGTCGCCTGGCTTCCTCTCGAAAGTATCGAAAAATACAGCAGTGAAAAACACATGCTCCCAATTTACCAAAAAATAATTAAAAGGACGAAAGCGCTCTAGGCTCGTCCTTTTATTTTATTCCAGAACCCTCAACCGTGCTCTTGTCAATTCCTTTGGGTCTCCATCCTCTACCTCCATAAAAAGCTCACGCATCATATAAAGAAGCGGACTGGATTCATTTAAAACAAGCAATTCATTTCCATCAACATAAAAATGCAGTGTTCTGTTGCTTTCCCGGTAAGTGATAAAAGCTGTATCTGTAATGGTCATACCATATTCAACCACTTCTCCGGCTGGTGTTTCCATATTAACATCGCGGCAAAGATTTAAAGTTCCTACAATATCTAAAAACAAGGTTTTAATTTCCGATTCAGTCATTCAATAACTCCTCCAAGCTTTTCTCGCTTTTATTATACCATACTCTAGTCTTTTAAAAATAAAAATCTCCCGAATAATTCGGGAGATTTTATATATAATCCATCTAATTAATAGTCTTAGTAGTTTTCAGATAAAATCTGGAAATCAGCCCCGCTTGTCTTGCATACCGGGCACATTTTTAAAGCTTTCGTGCCTTCATAAACATAACCACACTTCATACACTGCCAGAGCACTTTATCAGATTTTTCAAAAACGGTTCCTTCTTCAACATTGCTCAATAATTTTAAGTAACGCTGTTCGTGACGATTTTCAATATTAGCAACTGCTTCAAATAAAAAGGCAATTTTATCAAAGCCTTCTTCCTTTGCTTCTTTAGCAAAAGTAGCGTACATATCTGTCCACTCATAGTTTTCACCTGCTGCTGCATCCTTTAAGTTTGTAGCAGTGTCTGGGATTTCATCGCCATGTACAATTTTAAACCACAGTTTTGCGTGTTCTTTTTCATTTGTAGCGGTCTCTTCAAATAATTCTGCAATTTGACTGTAGCCTTCTTCTCTAGCTTTTTCTGCATAATAAGTATATTTATTGCGGGCTTGAGATTCACCTGCAAAGGCAGTTAATAAATTCGCTTCAGTTTTTGATCCTTTTAATTCCATGTTCAAAATACCTCTCTTGAATTTTATAAATTTTATTTAATCCTAACGTCCCTTAATTAAGAACGATTATAATATAACAATTATCAAACAAATTGTCAAGGCTAATTTTGAAAAAAGTTAATCAATAATTGGAATAAAAGCATTATCCTGTGATGCCTGGTAGCAGAGCTCAATCAGCGCTTCTGTCGTACGGCCTCTTGATAATTCCGGTAAATGGCCTAAATCAAAATAGCGGGCATCCTCTGTCTCAATATTTTTCTGAAACTCACCATCAATAACGTCACAAAGCATAACCGTCTTATAAATAGCAAAAGGATTGGGCAGGTCAACATTTTTCACCCAGTCGAATACGCCGACCAATTTTTTTGCGACCACATGCAGGCCAGCCTCCTCACGGGCTTCCTTCTCGATATTTTCTTTAACAGACAACCCTATATCTGCCCAGCCACCTGGCATTGACCAGCATCCATCAATACTTTCCTTTACCAGAAGAATTGTATCTTGTTTAAAAATCGCACCCCGTACATCAACCTTTGGCGTCTGATATCCTGTTTCAAAGCAAAACAGATCTCTTATTTTTTCCTCGCCTGCATCGGTATAATTATTTAAAATATCAACAGACATCTCTCGAATCTGTTCAAAGCGTTCTCTGTCATATTTATTTGTCGAGTAAGTTAAACCAGCCTGCGCGATCGACTGAAGCTGTTTTGCCCACGACAACCATTTCTTTTCCATAGTTATTCCTTTCTTAATATTATTCTTATTTTCAACAAAATTTTATAGGCATTTTCCGTTTAAAGTTTAAAAATTGTGGTATAATTAATTATATCATTAAGCGGATAAGTGGGTTACACGGACTGCTCAAAATTATATTTGGACTATAGGAGGTCTTTATTATGTGCAAAAAACCAAAATTTTATATCTGTAGACATTGCGGCAACATCTTTGGTGTTGTTGAAGACAGCGGCGTAACACCGGTTTGCTGTGGTGATCCGATGGAAGTTTTAACTCCTAATACCGTCGATGCAGCTCAGGAAAAACACGTTCCAGTCATTAAAATTGACGGAAACACCGTCACTGTTGAAGTCGGCAGTGTTCCGCATCCAATGCTCGAAGAACATCATATCGCTTGGATTTATCTTGAAACCAAAGAAGGCGGCCAGCGTAAATGTCTGGAAATCGGCGGCGAGCCAAAGGCTGTTTTCGCTTTAACACCTGGTGATGAAGTGATCGCTGCATATGAGTATTGTAACCTACATGGATTATGGATGGCAACTGTTTAATCCATATTCAAGCAAAAAGCAAAACCCCGGAGATTTTCTCCGGGGTTATTCATTTTCCAAGACTTTTTGCATTTCTGAACGGCATTTCTCCAAAAGACGCCCGATCTCATGGCTGCGTTTATTTTTAACATCTGGATAAACAGGCTTTAAAATTTCTAAATGCAGAAGCGGCTTCTTTCGGAACAGGCTCCTTATCCCTCTTGCCTCTCTGTAAGTCAATACCATAGGCACCAACGGAACCACAGCGTCATAAGCAAACATAAACGCACCCTTCTGAAAAGTCCGTATCGCGGGGCAGTATGGCGCTAAGCTGCCTTCAGGAAAAAGATGGACAGCATCACCCTGCCTCAGGGTTGCTTCTAATCCTTCTATAAAGCCCCTGAATTCTGAAAGATTCCCAGGAATCGGTATTCCTCCTAGGTCATCGACTAAATGCCCTACAAAGGGCATTTTCAGATTTTCATCTAAAGTTGGAAAATACATCCGATGCTGCCTGCAAACCCCGGCTACCATAGTGCAGTCCAGTGTATGAACATGGTTGCAGATTGTCACCATCCCACCTCTAATATTAGCCAAGTTATCCTCTCCTGATACCGTGAGGCCAAACATTAAGCGATTATATATCGGCAATAAGGTCAGCGCTATTTTTCTTAAAACAAAACGATTCTCAAAGTATGTTTTATCTTCATTGCGCTCTACAACAATATTTCCACCAAAATTTCCAGCCTCATATTGCGCCATAATCGTCAATAGCCTCCATAAACATTTCTTCCATCCTATAAACGCAGTCTTCTATATTATATTGCTTGCCATAGGCTGCATAATCTTTTTCTAAAAGTCTTTTTTCTTCAGGATGTTCAATGAAATAGTCAATTTTCTTAGCCAGATCGTACGGATCCCCCGCATTAAAAAGGCAGCGATCATTTAAAGCAAACTGAGAGGTTGCCGATTTAGGGCTATCGGAAATCACCGGCACCAGTCCGCCGCAGAATGCTTCAATACACGATATTGCCTCACTTTCGGCATCGGCTGTATGAACATAAAGATCACTCATGGCAATGATATCACGCAGCTTTTCTTTATCAAAGAAATCAATAAAAACTTTGTTCGGCAGTTTTTTTCCAGCCTTCTCGTAGGACTTTTTCTTTGGCCCCTGTCCTGCTAAGATCAAACATATTTGATCTCTGTATTTAGATAACCCAGCCGCCTCAATGAGAAGATCCTGCCTTTTTTCATTTGCCAGACGGCCAATCATCAAAATTACAAATTTATCCCTGAGTAACGGGATTTTATCAATCTTGCGATAATAAAAATCCGGATCGACACCATTTGAAATGACATGTAACTTTGCTGTATAACCATTTTTACGCAGTTCTTCCGCGATAAAATCGCTGGGGCAGTGAATATGCGAAAATTGATTGTAAAAGATATTCTTGAAGCCCTGATACAAGACTGTATTAATTTTTTCTACCTTATTGATTTTCAACGTATAGGTAATATTTTCCGGTTGTACATGAAACGCCGCTGTTGCAGGTACAGACAGCTCCCTTGCGATTTTAGCACCTTCGATAGAAAGTGGAAACGGCATTAAAAAATGGACAATGTCCGCCCATCTGATTGCTTTTTTCAAAACTTCCCTGCCAGGCTTTGCTAATGTCATGCCCTGATTCTGAATAATCTGTTTGACAACAGGGGGAAAATGATATGAACGCACCACATATTTGTCAGGGGTTTCTTTTCCTGTGCTGACAATTCTCACTTCATGACCATGCCTTTTTAATGTTTCTGCAAAGCGGACTGCTGACATCGTGGTGCCATTGTTGGTATGGTCAAATTGGTCCATAACTAATAATATTTTCATTGATTTCCTCCTCGTATACTTAAATTATACCCAAAGCAGAATGTTTTTGTACAGTGACAATTCCTTTATTTTGTATAAAAAGAAAAAAGGATGCACTTTAGCATCCTTCAACCAATCATTTTACCAGCGATCTAAAACTTTCTTTTTATAATGCCGATACACGATAACCTCAAAAACAAGACAGGCAATCTCAGAAACGATAAAGCCATACCAAACTGTATCCAGACCTCCGATCAAAGAGAACAGGTACGAAAAAGGCAGTAAAAAAATCATTTGTCTCAAAAAAGAAGAAATCATACTAAGATAAGATTTACCCATTGCCTGAAAAGAGGTGCTGAGCATAATGGATATCCCGGCGAGCGGGAATGCCAGGCTTATTGCTCTAAAACAATTAATTCCAATCGCTGTCATTTCTTCCGATGCATTAAAAAGCATGAAAATCTGTGCCGGGAAAAGCTGGAATAAAAGAACTCCAATGAACATAATGACCAGGCTTGTCAAAATAGAGACTTTTAATGTCTCTTTAAACCGCTTTGCATTCTGAGCGCCGTAATTATAGCCAAAAATTGGCATTGCTCCCTGTCCCAGTCCAAAAATTGGCATAAAAATGAAGGATTGAACTTTAAAATAAACACCGAAAACCGCTACGGCGGTCATGCCATACCCCGCCAGAATCAGGTTATAACCTGTTACCATAAAGGAACCAATCCCCTGCATGATCGCAGAGGGAAGCCCCACCACGGCAATATCTTTCATGATTGCCCCTCGGTATCTAAAGGAACGAAAATGAAGCTTTAGAAGATTCTTTTTCCGTTTCAGCACCACAATCAAAATATAGACCATTGCAATAATCTGGCCTGTAACCGTCGCGATGGCGGCTCCCGTAACACCCAGGGCTGGAAAACCCAGAAGCCCGAAAATCATAATAGGGTCCAGTATGATATTCGTAATTGCCCCGATCAGCTGACCGATCATTGGCTGAATCATATCGCCCGAGCCCTGCAGCGTGCTAAAACCAGCCTGCGTAATAATGCTTCCAAAGCTGAAAATTGTGACGATCAGCAGATAGTCCGTACAGCCTTGAATAATTTCCGGATTGTCCGTAAACATTTTTACAAAAATATTTGAAAAAACAGCGCCTAAAACCGCTGCCGCTAAGGATAAAATCACCGCGACTAAAAAACCGTGTTCTGCCACCGTTTCTGCTTCACGGTGCTTTTTTTCACCAAGCCGCCTTGAAATTCCAGAATTGATCCCTACTCCCATACCTACAAAACAGGATACGATCAGCATCTGCACTGGAAAGGCCAGAGAAACGGCGGTCAATGCATTTTCCCCTATCTGCGCGACAAAGACACTGTCTACGATATTGTACATTGCCTGTACAAACATCGAAATGATTGCCGGCAGGGCCATACTAAAAAGTAATTGGGGGATATGCATCGTCCCCATTTTGTTTTCATGCTGTAACTGTTGTTCTTCCACCAAAACACTTCCCCCTCACTTTTAACAAATTTTATTTTTTCTTTTTGGAAATTTCAACTTTCACTTTGTGATCCTTGATCATTTTTCCATTCAGTTTTTTCTCTACTTTTTTGGCAACATCCACATCTACATCCACAAAGGTAAATTTATTATACATATCAATATTCCCAACTGTCGAAGACGCAATATTACACTCACCGCAAATAGCGCCGAGAATATCTCTTTTCTGAACCTTATCTTTCTCACCAACACTGATAAAAAGACGTTTTGTCTTTTCTGGTCCAAAGGATTTTCCTTTACTATTTTTTCCGTCTCTACGCCGTTTTACATCCCTTTCCCGTCTGCCCTCACGGCGTCCACGCTTTTTAAATTCTGTATTTAAATCTTCAGCGTCTGACAGGGGCAGCTGTGCCTGTAAAAGAACCGCAGCGATGAATTCTGCTTCATAGCCCTTTTCTTCCAGTTCCTTAATGATTGCAATATAACGTTCCAGTTCTCCTTTTTCAGCTTTGAGCTTAAAACGTTCTTTGAAGTGAGCGATCTTGATGTCGTTAATCACCTCGCTGGTCGGGATTAAATCACGTTCGATGCTTTTTTTGGTATAATCGGTTATTTTCCGCAGCTTAAACTGATCTCTTGAACGGGCGAGCGTCAGTGAAAGACCGCTCTTCCCAGCACGGCCGGTCCGGCCGATACGGTGTACATAGTATTCCTCATTATCCGGTACGTCGTAGTTAAAAACAATATCCACATCGTCAACATCAATTCCTCTGGCAGCTACATCAGTGGCAACCAAAATTTTCAACCTTCCCTGGCTAAAGCGTTTTAAAACATTGAGTCTGGATACCTGGCGCATATCGCCATGAATTTTGTCAACGGAATACCCCAGCTCCTGCAGATTTTCAGTGATTTCATCAACATAGTGTTTGGTGTTGCAGAAAATAAGTGAGCGCTGCGGTTTATAGACATCCAGCAAACGGGTTAAAGCTTCAAACTTATTCTGGTCAGAAATATTAAAATATTTCTGTTCAATACTTGGGGCTACCATTGTTTTGGGTGAAATTTCAATCATTGTTGGATTTTTCTGGTAGGTTTCCGCAATTTTTAAAATGGGTTTTGGCATCGTGGCCGAGAATAAAACGGTCTGAACATCATGGTCTACCGCATCTAAAATCAGTTCGATATCCTCTCTGAAGCCCATATTCAGCATTTCATCTGCCTCGTCCAGTACCGCCATTGTAAGCGCATTGAATTTTAAGGTTTTCCGCCGCATATGATCCATGACGCGCCCCGGTGTACCCACTACAATCTGTGCTCCGGATTTTAGATCACGGATCTGGTTTTCAATCGAAGCACCGCCAAACACTGCAACAACTTTAATACTGTGGCTGTATTTTAAAACCTTTCTGAATTCTTCAGAAACCTGCAGCGCCAGCTCACGTGTCGGCAGAAGCACCAACACCTGCGGTTTTCTGAGTTCTGGATCAATCTTTTCTATAGCAGGAATTGCAAAGGCCATTGTCTTTCCTGTTCCTGTCTGGGATTTACCAATAAGGTCGCCGCCCTCCATCAAACGGGGAATTGCGCGTTCCTGAATTTCTGTCATATCAACAAATCCCATATCATCAATTGCCCTGAGCAATTGCTCATTAATCTCTAGTTCTCTAAATTTCATATAACTTCCTTTCTAAATACATAACATCTAATTATAAACTAAAAAATAAAAGAAAGCAAATTTTATGTCAAATTTGGGTATATTTTTTATAAGAATACACTGACTGATTAAGGAAGTGATGATAATGATTGAAACAAAACGTATCTATGAGCCCAAAAACATTATGGATGGATACCGTGTTCTGGTAGACAGCTATTGGCCTAGAGGCTTTACTCATTCCAGCGCCAATGTCGATATCTGGAAAAAAGAACTTGCTCCCAGCAAGGAGTTAATCCGACGCTTTCATTCTGGAAAAGATTCATATGAAAGCTTTAAATCACAATATCTGGAAGAACTCAGAAATAATCAGGCCGTCAAACTCTTCTTGTCTGATTTAAAAAAACGTCTAAAGAAAGAAAATGTCACTTTAATTTATTCTGCAAATAATAAGGAACAAAACCAGGCTGTTATTCTGGCAGATTATCTAAACTCAATACTTTTTCAAAAAAATAAAGCGCCACGGGCCGCGTGACGCTTTGTTTTTATAATGCAAATTTTTCAATGGCTTCTGCCACACCGTCTTCGTCATTTGTAGAAACGATATGATCCGCGATTTTTTTGACACAGTCATAAGCATTTCCCATGGCAATTTTTGTTCCTGCAATTTCGATCATTTCCAAATCGTTGTCACTGTCTCCTATTACCATGACCTCTATAAGGCTTATTCCCAGATATTCGCAAAGCTTTGTCAGCCCTAATCCTTTATCGACTCCTTCCGGAATACATTCAAGACAGTAATTCATGGGGCGCAGAGGTACCAAATCCACAATTTCACCCGCTCTTTTCTGGACTTCATCCAATTTATCAAAATCAGTGGATGAAATGACAAATTTACTGACCTCCAAGTGGTTTTTTTCTAAATAGTCTTCGATATCCTCAACCACAATTTGCTGTTCCCTAAACTGGCGCACATATTCATCCGCCCAGCCCGCTGTTGGCATTTCAGGAAAGGTTTTTTCTGTACAGACACATCCATGAATGGTGTGGGCCTGGACAAAAATGCCGTCGTACTGATCCGCAAGCTCAATGACCTGTCTGATAATATCTTTTGAAAGAGCATCCTCAAAGATCACAATATCCTTTTTATAGTCCCGAACCACGCCACCGTTACCGGAGAGCATATACTCAGTACCACCGATGGCTTCAGCCGCAAACCAGCCTTCCTTATCAATCCGGCCTGTTGCCACAACAGGAATGATTCCCTTTTCTTTAGCCTTTTTAAAAGCAGCTTTGTTTTTATCAGAGATTGTGTTTTTGGTATTTAAAAGCGTGCCATCCAGATCGGTAACAATCATTTTTATTGCCATGAAAATGCTCCTTTGTTTATTTATGTAACAGCATTGATGCTGTTTTTAACCCATATAATGGTTCTGCTGCGAGCACTGCCTTTTTTATGGCCATTGCCATCACGCGTGCCGCCAGCGTTCCAACCACATTAATATCAGCAGCCACCTCACCTACAGACATAACATAAATACTGTCGCCGTCTGCAGTGGTATGGACAGGTCGGATCGCCTGTGCATAACCGTTATGTGTCATTGCTGCAATTTTTTTTGCCTCAACCTTATTGAACTTTCCATTGGTAATCACAGCGCCTATGGTTGTGTTTCCAGTAAAAAGGTTTTCTTTTCGGGAAATGTCTTCATACATGGCAGCTTCGGTATCCTCAAATTCAGAAAGATCTGCTGTAAGCATCCCTGCCAGCTTACCGCCACTCTCAATATCAAAAATATCTCCGAGAGCGTTGACTGATACAATGGCGCCTACCTTTAAACCACCAAGCTCAACGGCATAGGTCCCTATGCCCGATTTCATCATTGTCTGTATTCCCCGGTATTTGCCAATGGTCGCGCCTGTTCCGGCTCCGACGTTACCATTCTGTATACTTTTTTTATTTTCCGAGTCAACACACGCCTGATAAGCCATTACTTTATCCGGATAAGCGTCTGGTTTCCCCACCACTAAATCAAAAATACAGGACTGGCAGACAAGCGGCACCTTTCCCACACCCGTATCAAACCCAATGTTGCGCTCACTCAGATATTCCATGACACCACCGGCGGCATCCAGACCAAAGGCAGATCCACCGCTTAACAAAACAGCGTGGATTCCCTGAGCCGCTGCTACCGGGTTCAAGAGCTCACTTTCTCTGGAGGCCGGTCCGCCTCCCCTTACATCAAGGCCTGTGGGCGCACCCTGTTCATTTATAATAACCGTACACCCTGTTCCGCCTTCCATATCCTGCGCGTGGCCGATTCGAATATTTTCGATATCACTAAGGTTTATTTCCTGCACTGTTACCTCATTTCTGATGCTATACAGCAATCCTCGTTTTCAAATATTTCATTAGTGGTTTACATACGGCAATCGTAATGACAATGCCGACACCAAGCTCAAGCAAACCATTCACGCCCACAATGGTTAGAAAAACTTCCTTTAAAGGAATTGCGCTGAAGAAAAACCATAAACATCCCATAACTAAAATAGTATGGCATAAGGTCGCTACACCAGCGCTGACGCCTATACTTAAAGCATCGTTGCTCAACCGTCCTTTTAAAGCTTCATACAGCACTCCTGCAATCACGCCCAACAAAACTCTTGGTAAAATACACATAATCAGAGACTGAATCGGCGCGCCGCTCGCAAAAGGTGAAAACATCAGATCTACCGGTGAAACACCCATAAACGTAGCTTTGAGCATACTTAGAACACCAAAGGCCAGGCCTAAAATTCCACCACAAACCGGCCCCATGGCAATGGCACCGATAATCACCGGAATGTGCAAAATGGTAATGGCAACCGGGGGAACCTGAATAAAACCGAGTGGGGTAAAGGTAAGTACCACCAGTATGGCGATCAGCAGTGTAAGCTGTGTCATCTGTGCAGTCTTTTTGTTTACCTGTGACATAATAAAAACTCCTAACTGCCGCTCTTTTTAAAGATGCAGCGTCTAATTTATTCACAAGCCGTCATGTCCTCGCCTGTGTAGCTTTATTTTATCACATTAAAAATAATGAACCAAGTTTTTTCAAAAAAATGCACCCAATATAATTGGCATTTTCTTTTTTAATTCTTAATGCTGTACTACCGCCTTTAAGGTATTTTTAAATTCAAAAATACCTTAAAGACTTTGTAATCGATTTTCTGCATGAAAACGACATATTATATTAAATGAACCTTTCCATTTCCTTAAAATTTTATGAATATTTTAATTTTTGTCTTGCTACGTTTTTGAGATGATGATAGAATATTAACAGTTTAAGAAGACTGTCCAGAAATGCCACACAGTGACTTTTCAACGCAACACAGTGCGGCATGTTTAAATTCAAATTTTGAAAGAAACGAGTGAGGATAAAATGGTCGATACAATCTATGTTTTACTTTTCCTATTAGGTGTCCCTTTCTTTGCTTATGGTATTTATTATTTAATCGTAGGGATATCCGGATACCGTAAACACACAAAATTCAACCAGCATGCCCCTGAAAATCGCATGTGCGCAGTTATTGCCGCAAGAAATGAATCTCTTGTCATTGGGAATCTGATCGATACGTTAAAAGAACAGAATTATCCAGAGGATTTGTTTGATATCTATGTTATTCCGAATAACTGCACCGATAATACAGAAGAAGTAGCCAGAGAACACGGCGCCAAGATTTTTCACTGTACCTCTGAGGTCCGCTCAAAGGGCGCTGCTTTAGAACAGTTTTTCGACGCAACCTTTGCACACAACGATGTTTTTGATGCTTTCTGTGTTTTTGACGCTGATAATCTGGTTGATCCAAATTTCTTTTCCGCAATGAACAATGCCTTATGTGACGGAGAAAAAATCGCACAGGGGTACCGAGATAGCAAAAATCCGACAGATTCCTGGATCTCAGGCTGCCAGTCCATTTTTTACTGGACCTTAAACCGCTTTATGAACCTCGCAAAACAGGGTATTGGCTGGTCTGCAGCTTTAAACGGAACAGGATTTATGGTTTCCCGCGAAGTCTTAAAAGACGGTGGCTTCAGAACCTTTAGCATGACTGAGGATATTGAATTCACCACTCAATCGATCATGAAGGGCTACCGCGTTGCATGGGTGCCTGAGGCCCTTACCTTTGACGAACATCCCATTACTTTCGAAACCTCCTGGAAGCAGCGCAAACGTTGGTCTACCGGTACGATTCAGTGTTTCTCACAGTACTCAGCTCCTCTATGGGAGAATTTTAAAAAGACGCGTAACTGGATGTGTGTGGATATGATTTTATATCTTCTCGCACCATTCATGCAAGTTTTAACCAGTATTTATACCATCTGCTCCTTTGTTGTGCTGACACTTTTACTCATTAATACACAGGTCTGGTCTGATGCCCTCACCTTTGCCATCCTATTTGGTGTCGGCGGTGTCATCGTCAGCTTTCTCTTTACAGCAATGGTCGTTAAGCTTGAACACCATAAAATAAGAGAGGTCGCCGGCAAAGCGTTTTTCTCTTTCTGGTTCTTCCTGTTTTCATGGATACCCATTAATGTCCTCTGCTTTGTCAAGCCGATTGAAACTTGGGAACCGATCGAACATACTCAGAGCTTAAAGCTCTCACAATTACAGCTTAATAAATAAAGTCATCAGCGCCCCGATGTTTACATTCCATCAGGGCGTTTTTTCTTATTATCTAAAATTACTACAACAAAAAAGGAACCGTCTTTTAACTGCAAAAGACGGTTCCTTTTTACAGGACCATATTCAAGAAATTAATGGTTCTCTCGTTCTGTGGATTTCCAAACACTTCACTTGGTGGTCCCTGTTCCACAATGTAGCCTTCATCAATGAAGATAACACGGTCCGCAACCTCTCTGGCAAAGCCCATTTCATGGGTAACCACAATCATGGTCATTCCCTCCTGTGCCAGCTGCTTCATTACATTGAGAACTTCTCCAACCATTTCCGGGTCAAGAGCACTTGTTGGTTCATCAAACAGCATAACATCTGGATTCATTGCCAGCGCTCTGGCAATGGCCACACGCTGCTGCTGTCCGCCGGAAAGCTGTCCTGGATAGGCATCTGCCTTAGCGACCATGTCAACCCTTTTTAAGAGCCCCTGTGCCACTTCCTCTGCTTTAGCCTTATCCATAATTTTCAAGGCGACTGGTGCAAAGGTAATATTTTTTAAAACAGACATATTGGGAAAAAGGTTAAACTGCTGAAACACCATTCCGATATTCCGGCGGTAAAGATTAATATTCGCATGATTGCCGGTAATCTCATTGCCATCCACCACAATTGTACCACTGGTTGCTTCCTCAAGCGCATTGATACATCGCAGCATTGTGCTCTTACCAGAGCCTGACGGCCCGATAATACAGATAACCTCGCCTTCCTCCACTTCCAGATTAATGTCTTTTAAAACCTCTAAATCCCCAAAGCTCTTTTTGAGATTACTAATTTTTACTTTTGCCATAGCTCATCTTCCTTTCAATATGACTCGAAACCTTTGACAGAATCATAATCGGGATAAAATACATGACACCAATGATAATCCACATTTTTAAGGATTCAAAATTATTGGCAATGATTAAACGTCCAGTCTGGGTTAATTCCGCTAAACCAATAACAGAAACCAGAGAGCTGTCCTTTAATGTGATAATACACTGATTTACAATTGCCGGGATCATCGTCTTGATCGCCTGAGGTAAAACGACTCTGCGCATTGCCATCGTATATGGAAGGCCAAGACTCCTGGCTGCTTCCATCTGTCCTTTGTCAATGGACTGAATCCCACCTCTGACAATTTCCGCGGTATAGGCGCCAGCATTCAGGCTCAGTGCGATAACGCCGGCTATAAAGGCATCTAAGCGCATGTTCAGTGCACTTGGTATCCCAAAATAAATAAAAAATACCTGTACAATTAATGGTGTACCACGGATGATATCAATGTATACACGTGAAATTCCCCGTAAAAAAGTAGTCCTTGAAACAGATAACAAACCAAAGAGAAGCCCTAGTACCGCCGCGATCAGCAGCGATACCAGGGTCAGTTCGATCGTCATCCAAAGACCTTGTAATAAACGAGGATAGGTTTGAGCAAATAATTCAAAAATACTCATTCAAAAACCTCCTGGAATTATTTTAGGCCGTTAATTTATTAATTTGTTTTGATGTAAGTATCTAAAATTTCCTGATATTTACCATTGTCTTTCATGTTCTTTAAGCCAGTGTTGAACATTTCAAGCAATTCAGCATTCTTACCCTTCTGCACCGCAAATCCATAAGAATTACCAGCCTGTAAATCACCGACTAATTTTAATGGCTGACCCTTTGCGATCGCATAGCCTAATACTGGATAATCTTCGAAGCAGGCTACTGAGTTACCTGATTTAACATCTTCATACATATTTGCAGATTCCGGGAAAGAGGTAATGGTGAAACCATACTGGTCTTTAATGGATTCGGCATATTTAGAGCCTTCAGTGCCATTTTTAACCGCAACATTTTTTCCTCTTAAATCATCATAAGATTTAATGGTGTCATTGTCAGATTTTACAGCCATACCAACGCCTGAATCGAAATAAGGATCAGAGAAATCATATTTTTTCTGACGTTCTTCGGTAATACTCATACCAGCGATAACGCCATCAGCCTGTCCTGATTCAAGAGCGGTAACAGCAGCATCAAAGCCAAGTGGCTGCAGCTCATATTCAAAGCCCTGATCTTCAGCAATTGCCTTTAATAAATCCATATCGATACCGACACGGTTACCGGATTCATCTTCAAATTCAAATGGTGCAAAAGTTGTATCGGTTGCAATGATATATTTTTTTGCTCCATCACTTCCGCTTGAGCTTCCGCCACTTGAACAAGCAGCTAAAGAAAAAGTCATTACTGCGGCTATTGCCAAAATACCAAACATTTTGAGTTTCTTCATTTCTTTTCCTCCTGGATTATAGATACTTATTGTTAAAAGTATATCATTTTTTCTGGAAATACGCAACGAAAAAAAATCTCTTACTCAGGGTAAATAATAATTATACTGCTTAAAATCTGAAAAAACAAGCTTAAGTTCAGCATAAAATTCTTTAAAATTTTTACCCAAAATCTTTTCAAAGATAACAAAAGGCTGCTGGATTTTTCCCAACAGCCTTTTCCTTAATAATTAATTTTATAAATCAGGATGCTCTTTTAAATACTGCTTGATCGCTTCAAGATCGCCCTGATCAATAATAATTTCAGAATCGTCACTCTCGAGCATTACTTCATCCGGAAGAATCTGAACCTCGACATCCTCAAATTCAACAGGCTTACGGCTCATATACATGAGCTCCTTCTGATCCAGAATTTCCTTACGGCGGGTAAGATCCGCTTCAATGGTATCCAGATCATCAATCCGTTTGTTGATCTGTTTAGACAGGCGAATCAAGTCATCCAAAACCTCATCGACGATAAACTGCTTATCGATAATTGTCTTAAGCTTATCGCGGATAACATCTCCTGTTTCCAGAATATCGGTATCCGTTGTAATCGGCGTTAAATTATCTAATTCCTGCTTAAAGTCGCTGACCGTTTTCTGAAGCTTTTCCGTTCCTTTTGTTGAGGAATTAATCTCTGTAAGGAGCGCGCCTAACCGTTCTTCGATGGCGGCAAAGTCTTCTTTTTGCTCTGGTGATATCGCGCTGTCAAGTTGATCAGCAGAAGCTGTCCCGGCGCCGAAGAGATCGGCCACTGAAACAGCCTCATTTTCGCCCGTTTCTTCCTCCTGAACAGCCTCGGCAGCTTTTTCATCAACGGTTGGCTCTTCCTCTGTTTCTTCAACCATTTCAGCTTCTTCGGCAATAACTTCTTCAGGCTGTTCTTCCTCAGAGACTGCCTCTTCAGCATCATCACTGTCAGCTTCCTCAGGCTCAAGGTTAGTCAGATCATCATCATTAATTAAAAGAGACTTAAAGGCTTCTTCGTCAAGATAAGTGTCCTCATCATCCTCTTCTTCGTCAGCTTCCTCAATAGATTCCTCGACTTCTTCAAAGTATTCCTCTTCGATTTCGTCTTCGTCATATTCTTCAAAGAGCTCTTCTTCATCAAAATCTTCAAATGCTTCATCCTCGAACTCTTCGTCCTCCTCGAATAAAGCTTCTTCATCTTCATACTCATAGGGCTCGGGCTCTTCAATCCCCGCATTTACAGCTGCTGTATCAATTTCATCTGTGTTACCGTCTTTTGTAACCAGTGATTCAAAAATATCATCATATTCTTCTTCATCCTGGTCTTCATCACGGTTACTGAGCCATTCTTTTCGTTCCTTTTTTTCGCTGTGTCCTGAAACACCAAATACTTTTCCCCAGATTAAGTGACTGATCAGAATAATCACAATGTCTGCTACTGCAGTGATCAGCAATAATTTCGATGATATACTGAAGGCCATAAAGTAATTGATCCCAAAAACGATAATGTCTGCCGCGACGATAAATACGATCGCGATAACCAATTTTTTCGACAGACCTGTAATATCGCCAATACCCATCATCAAAATTTTAATTCCCGCAAAGAAACAGGAAACAATCATGACATTTGTATCCACATCGTGGCTTACAAATTGAAAGAGTAACAAAACACCGTATGTTGATAAAATAACTGCAATACAATCAAAAAGCAGTAGTAATCCTAATTTTTCACTTTTTTCTGCCATATCTTCACTCCTCAATATTTTCTTCGGTAGCCGCTTCCGTATTTTTATCCTTCTGCTCATTCAAACCAAAGGATGGAAGTACCGAACCTAAAGAATCTGCAAGCTTGTCTGTTCCCTTATACATCGATTCAATTTCCAATAGCTTGAGGTATTCTCGATTGAGGGTCTCTTCTTTTTTGTTCAAAGCTTCGTTTCTCTGTTTCAGCACATCAAAAGCATCCTCAAGAACATCCAACATTTCCTTGACCATCTGTTCCCGTTTTTCAATGACCTTGATCTGCTTTTTTAAGCCGTCAGGCATATCGCTGTCATCGATATAACTTTCCGGCTCATCATCGCCGCACGGACACTCCTGCTCTTCGGACGATTCCTTAAACACCGGCACGAACGTGTCCCTCGTTTCTCCATCAACACCCTCCTGCAGTTTCGCAATCTTCTCATCTTTGTCCTTTGACACATTGAGTAATTTTTTTAATTCCTCATCTTTTTCCATCAGCTGCTTTTCCAAAAGCTCAATACGCGACTCTACACGGTCAAAAGATTGTCCTCTATCCTGGGTATTCTTATCCATACAAGTCCACTCCCTATTTTCTTTCTATTACCATTTTCGGCACTGCTTTTTAAGGTTTAATATTTATTCATAGTCTATTATAACAAAATTCTTAGTAAAAGTATAATGTCTTTGTCAAAAAATATCATTGAAATTTTATTATTTTTCTCTATTATGGTATAATAACACAGTCATAAAGAGAAAAACGTATTTAATTAGCAATTGAGAGGTCCCAATGGAAAAACGAAACAAAAGCGTTATTGGAAACCGAAGAAGTGGCGAAAGGCCCTCTTCTCCTTCAAAAAAGGCGGCTTCACGCCCTTCAGGCCGACCAGGAAGCAGCCGGTCATCCCAGAGCCAAAGTTCCAGAAGCAATTCTTCCCGTTCATCCCGCCCCCCACAGAGGATTGATGATCGGAGACGCAATTCTAATGATACTTTACCCAAAAAACGCAGGAAAAAAAGAGGATTTTTTAAGAAAGCATTAATTTTACTTCTTGTGCTGCTCATCGGAGCAGGGGCATATGCAGCTACTGTCATCAAATTTGGCAATTTAAACAAAGATCTGACCGGAAAGGTCTCCCAATATAATATCAGTTCAAACGCCGCCAATATGGCCCTGAACCACCGTATTGTCAATGTGGCGATCTTCGGTGTCGACGGACGTGACGATGTGGATGGCAGCCGGTCCGACTCCATGATGATTGCTTCGGCCGACTTCGAACACAATAAACTGAAAATAACCTCATTAATGCGGGATACCTACGTATATATCAATAAAGATTATGGTTATGACAAGCTTAACGCCGCCTATTCCTTTGGTGGTCCCGATTTGGCGCTTAAGACCATCAACCAGAATTTTGATACCGCCATCACCGACTATGTGACCATTGACTTTACTGCCATGGTTGCCATGGTAAACGCCGTTGGCGGCGTCACCATTGATATTGAGAATGAAGACGAGCTCTATTGGGTTAATCAGTATTTGATGGATGTCAATGATAAAGTGAAAACAAACTCTCCATTCCTTGAAGGTACAGGAGCGCAGGTTGTAGACGGAAGCCAGGCACTGGCCTACTGTCGTGTCCGCTATGTTGGAAATGGAGACTTCGACCGAACCCTTCGCCAGAGAAAGGTTTTTGAACAGGTCATGGCTAAGGCAATGGACTTAAACCCCTTGGAACAATACAGTTTGCTAACAAAAGTTATGCCCTATGTTGAAACCTCATTAAGCAAAACAGAGATTCTCAAATACGCCGGCAATGTAATGTTCATGAAGGATCACGCCATCCATCAAGAACAAATTCCAGCCGAAGGTTATGTTGATACTGGCATGCTTGGCGATGTATCTTATGTATTCCCTGTAACCCTGATAGATAATATTAAAGAATGGTATCAATTTGTTTATGAGACAGATTATACGCCATCAGGGACAGCGCAGGATATTAGTGATGGGATTGAGTATGTGTGGTAGAAATATAAGGAGATTTATTTAAAGTTTGGAAAAAATTAAAGCATTTTTAAAAAGTGACCGGTTTGCCGAAATTTTTCGTTTCGGCATTACCGGCGGTGTAAGTTTTTTAGTCGATTATGGTATTTTATTTGCATTAACAGAATTTTTGGGTGTGAACTATCTGGTTTCTTCTGGTATCAGTTTCACTGTCTCTGTTATTGTAAATTATTTTATGTGTATTCTCTGGGTATTTAAAGGGATTAAACAAAACGACACCAAATCCGTTGTGCTGTTCGTCGGATCTAGTGTCGTTGGCCTGTTCATCAATCAAATTTTAATGTGGTTTTTTGTTGAAAAAATTCATATTTATTATATGCTAGCAAAAATTATTGCGACGATTATTGTTATGATTTGGAATTATGTGGCAAAGAGGAAAGCAGTGGTGGGGTAGAATCCAACGCTATGAACCTTAGTTTTTGATAAAACTTTCTATAAAATATTTAGGTCTTTCTTTTGTTTCATTATAAATTTTCCCTATATACTCTCCAATGATACCAATCGCTAAAAGTTGAATCCCTCCAAGGGCCCAGATTGAACAGGCTAATGAAGTCCAACCTGTAATGGTATTGCCTAAATAGTTCACAATTAGTGAATAAATCAAAATTCCAATACTTACTAAAAATGATATGACACCAACAACTGAAATCATTCGAATTGGTTTTATGCTAAAAGACGTAATACCATCAAAAGCCAGAGCTAGCATCTTCTTTAAAGGATACTTTGATTCTCCAGCAAAACGTTCGTGCCGTTCATATGTGACAACTGATGAAGGATAACCAATTAAAGGAACTATGCCACGTAAAAACAGATTAACTTCTTTAAATTGGGCCAAGCCATCTAATGCCCGTTTACTCATCAGACGGTAATCCGCATGATTGTATACAATCTCAACACCAAAGATCTTTAACAGTTTATAGAAACTTTCCGCAGAAAAACGCTTAAAAAATGTATCTGTATCTCTTTTGCTTCGGACGCCATACACAATGTCATTTCCTTTATAATATTCTTCCACAAATTGATCGATCACATCAATGTCATCCTGCAAATCTGCATCTAATGATATCGCCATATCACAATACTCTTTCGCTGTCATTAAGCCCGCTAAAACAGCATTTTGATGCCCTTCATTTCTAGAGAGCTTTATCCCTTGAAAAACACTATTTTTAGCACATAATTCTTCGATAATTGACCATGTCTTATCTTTTGAACCATCGTTAACAAAAAGAATTCGACTTTTTTTAGAAATTTTATTTTTTTTAAGTAAATTTTCTATTTTTTTCTTTAAAATTTCAGCGGTTATATTTAGTACTTCTTCCTCATTGTAACATGGAATAACAAAGTATAATATTTTAGGATTTTCCATCTGCTTTATTCCCCTTCATAAATTTGTTGTATTTAAAAAAACGATTCTATCTTTTTCCAAAATTAAATTCTCGCCTAGAAACTCTCAATAAATGATACTAAAAACATCTTTTTCTTTACTTTCTTTTTTAAACACATACTACACTTAATTGGGACTAATTGTATTTTAAAGTATACTATTTATTATTTAGAAACATAGTATGCTGTGTTTTTACCTTTTGTTAAATACTTTTTTACTAAAACAATGTAATTTCACTATTCCAGATGCTGCCAAAGGAACCATTAATAGAAAATAAATGAATATAAATTGAGATTTGGCTTCAAAAAAGGCATGATAAGTGAATCCTCCTAAAATTATTAATGGAATAATTATATGATTTAGATCATGATTTTTAATATTAAGGGTGAAATACAAAAGCGTTAACAGATAAATAAATTGCTGATAGAAATTCATATAATAATAAAACCCGTTGTTATCTATATTCTCATATGCTATTTTAAAAATCCCCTGTCTTTCAACATAAGATGGCCGTGATTGTCCGAACCAAAGTGATTCAAAAGTAGGTTCATTCCATTGACTACATATTTTACTCTCAAAAAATTTTGTAGCATAACCTGGATTGTGTATAAACTTGCTCAATGATTTTTTTATTTCCTCAAAAGCTTTTTCTTTCGCAACATTCGAGTTTAAACCCGAAGCTTCAAAATTATTATAATTGAATCCATTATACCATCCGGGTGCCCTCTCGGATTCTTGAAGCCCCATAGCTAACCAACCAATTAGCGGTTCAGAATCACTTAAGCTTGTATTCACTTTATTTTCGTATACTTGAATTGTAATAATTTTTAAACTCATGGATAAAACAATAACCATAGCAATGAAGACTAAGTATTTTTTATCTTTTTTATTTATCACATGCATAAAACTTATTATCATTAATGCAATAATTACAACCATGGCATTTGTTTTTATTAAATAGCTCACTCCTAGTAAAAAAGCTGAAATAAATAAATATACTACTTTATTTTTTTGGTTGTACTTTGTGTAAATAAAAATTCCCCATACCGAAAACATCAATGATATAACAATACCATAAACAAAAGTACAGAACAAAATGGCTGTAAGACAGAATAAACACAAAACTCCAGAATATTTTGCAATTATCTCTTTTTTAAAAACAGTATCGGAAAGAAGAATAATCCCAACATACGTTAATGCGAGACAAATAACATTAATAATCGCGAACGGAATAGCACTGTCATTCCAAGAAAATATCGTCATTAATAGCTGACAAACCATAGTGAATCCCAATTGAAATGGATAATGTTTGAAATATGATTTTGTTAAAACAGAATAATCTCCTTGAGTAAATTGATATGCTGAAGTAATAATAGAACTTGAATCACCATTCAATCCAATCTGAGCGTTTACTACCCAAATTACCCCCATTAAAACAGTCACACAGAAAATAAATAATGTTATATATTTTAATTTTATTCTTTCTAATATCGGATATAATATAAAACACGCTGATATGTAAAGAATGAGTATTAAAACATTAACCAGATAATTATCTGAATTATAATATACTATTTCATAAACCCCTTCTTTTACTGTCGCTGTCGATATTAAAGACTTAATTAGCAAAAAAAACATAATAAAAATCAGTAATATATAAATAAAATATCTAAATATTTTTAAACATATATGTTTTTTTGTTTTACTTTTATTGTTCATCATACCTCTATAAGCATAAAAAAATAATTTTAAGGTCGCTTCTTGATATTACATAGTTACATCAAAGTTAAAAATCATATTATTTTCCTAATTATCTCAAAACTTCCTACACTGTTTGATTTTTGAATTTTGAAAACCAGTATTTTAAACCCATAAAAATATTACCAATCTGCGATTGATGGTTTAATTAAATTGTCAAGAAGCACTTCCCATCAAAGAGATTTATTCCATGACCAGCATATCAAGTAATACTAAAATTGAAATTTCTAGTTTTGTCACAAACTTTACAAAAGGATGATAGCTTCTTAAATTCAGAATAGAGCCCTAACGTAATGTTATTAATAAACAATCAATATATTGGCCATATATAATAATAATTCTAAACTATTTTTTCTATTTTTTTAGCTAATTCTTCCCATGAAAGCCCCATTGAAATTAATCTTTTATATGCGTTCTCGATTACTTTTTCTCTATTATTATTGCATATTGCACCCTCCAATCCCTTAATAATTTCATCTGTAGAGTTTGTTGGTATAATTGTTCCAAATTGATCATTGTTCACTATTTCAGAAATAATTCCGACATTCGTAGAGACTATGTAGGTTTTAGTTGCAATTGCTTCCACTGCCGCTAAACAAAACCCTTCTTCATCAGAAGGTAAACAAAAAATATCTGATTGATTTAAAAGAGAGATCACATCCTTATGTTCAATTTTTCCAAGTAAAAGAGTATTCTTAGACTGTTTTTCTATTAAAGTACTCATCAATGGACCATCGCCAGCTATTACTATTTTCCAATTTGGATACTTGTCTTGAATTATTTTAGCTGCTTCAACCAACTGAATAATGCCTTTTTGCGTAATCAAACGTCCAACAAATGCTATAATATGATCATCACATTTTAAATCTAATTTTTCTCTATAATCAACCTGGTTGTTAGTTTTTTTTAAACATTCTTCTATATATTTAAAATCCACCGCATCATATAAAATGCCTTTTGGAACAATCCCAAAGTGTTTAATCCATTCACAACTTTTTATTGATACTCCATAATAATTTTTGCATAAGAATTTTAAAATATTAGTTTCGATATGCTCATATATATGCCCTACTCTGTCCCAAAAGGGGCTACTAATTGAAAAATGCGTTGCTCCGTGTTCGATCACAATGGATTTTGTATTGCTTTTCCTCGAAATTTTTGCTGCATATAAAGAATGAATATAAAACCGCGTGTTTATTATTGCTAAATCAAATTTCTCTTGTAATAGCTTTTTAGTTATTTGCTTGCAAATTTTATTGTATTTTAATACAGGAAATCTTCCGTCCAAAAGGTTAAAACAAGGCAACCGATAGATCTCCAATCCATCAATAACCTCGTTAGTCGGTAAATTAAAAACATTAGATGTTACCAAAGTTACCCGATGTCCCATTTTTAATAACTCTTTTGAAAGATGATACGTATAATTTTCCACGCCACCTAAATTCGGATAATACAATGCACTATAAATAATATACTTTTTCATTATATAACCTTTCAAATTTAGAAATTTTTACAATTTTAAAGCAAACCACAAATAAAAAATATTGCTTTAATTTGTTTTTAGATTCATAAATACAACTCCCACCAAAATAAAAATCAATCCAATCCATTGAAAACGTGAGATACTCTCTTTCAAAATAAAAATAGATGCACAAATAATTAATATATAAGATAAACCAGATGTAATAGGTTGAATAAAACTTAAATTAAATTTTTGTACTACAATAATCCACATTAAAAAACTAACAATATATAGACAAAGTCCTATCAGTGTTGTATATGACAATGATAAACTAAAAAAGCTTGAATTAAAAATAAAATTATTGTTTTCAGCTCCAAATTTAACAAGTATTAACCCTCCCACACTACAACACAAATAAGAAAATATTAATAAATATATCATTTTTACCCCCATTAAATTTTTTAACACTATATTTTACTATAAATATTTTAACTATATTTATACAATTTTCAGATATATAAATATGTCTTAGCTCAGTGTTTTTAAAAATTAATAATGCAATTTTTTATTTTATTATTAAATATTATTCTTTAATACCTTATACTTTTAGATCTCAGTCTATAATTTCGTAAATGTAATTGTTTCCTTCTTGATATAGCTCCTTTACTGAGACATACTCATTACTATCAACTGGTCCATTTGAATAAATATATGATATTTCTGCCTTATCAATATCTTTATATGATAAATGCAATAAAAAAGTATCCAGACCGATTAGCTCAAAAAAAGTATCATCATAAGTGAACTCAACTTGTACATGGGCAAAACGATTATAAACTTCATTATATTTTTTTCTAGGGTCTAGTTTATTCCACAATTCTAAATTGGGCATCATATTTACTGAGTTAATCGTAGGTGCACCACACGCAATCAAAAACTGTTGTGGAACGATCGTTTTACCTACCGAAACCCATTTTCTATTTTTATCTTTTTCCACAATAGTTTGAATCTCTTTCGCAAGTGGTTTTGAATAAATAGCATCAAACCCTTTTTGTATAGGGTGCACAAAGATTCCAGTCAAAAAAGCAAGAGTAGTTATACCAATAATAATATTCTTTTTCATTTTTTTTGATATTTCAACCATTATACCAAAGCAAAAGATACAAAATAGAAAACTAATTACTACTATATATTTTGCCGGTATTCCTACCTCAGGGAATTTTTCTAAATTTAGTATTATGTATATTGGTAAGAACATTCCAATTATAGCAATCGCAAGGAAATTAGGCATTTTTCTTTGTTTTTCGAATCTAGATAAAACTGCTACCAACAAATATAATTGTGAAAACATTAAAATATCTACCGCTCGTTCTGAAGTACTATAAGACATCAGTGTAAATTTTGCTATTAATTCTGGCCAACCAAGCGCAACATATGATCCTAAAAACAAAGTAATAATTATAAGTACAATAACAAGAAAATCTTTCTTTTTTTCTTTTAATAAATACCATATAGATAAAATCAACGGAATAGGGAAGAACGTCATAAAAGCTCCAGCTTCGCTAGGATTATTAAATGTTTTTCCGGGAAACACAAATAAAGGGTTGTAAAACCACCAAAAGACTTTGTTTATGGTGCCTTCTCCTCCTCCTCCCGAGATTCTCTTTCCAGGATATACAGTATTCATAATGCCATGGGTATAATCTTTACTCACATACAAATAAATAATAACAATCGATGCCGCAAAAGCAAAGCTTCCTGCTAAAATCAACCAATCTATTTTATCTAAATTTTTAATTTTTTCCACATTTTCATAAAGAATCCAGACAATAATTCCTAAAAACAAATAACTGGTTGGTACTTGCCAAGCGGGATATAAAAGACTTATAAAATAAGACAAAGACAATCCCAATCCTACACCTAACAATATCTTGTTTTTTTTATTATTAGTTTGAATAAAATAGTAACCGCAAACTACTGATGATTGAGCTCCCAAAATCCAAGATGCAAAACTCCACCATTGATAGTAACCTGAAAAAACAATCAAAGTTGCTCCCATAACAGATACTAATTTATTCTTTCGCGAAATAATCATACACATTTCTATTGATACCAGAAATGTCAAAAGTAATGTGCCATACCACATTATACTTTGACCATATGCTTGTCCAAATAGAAAAACGGCAAAAGTAAATGGATTAGTCAATGAGGAATAATTACAAAACATATTGACGCTAAGTATCATATTAGGTGTTTGTGTTCCACGCATGACATAATTATATTTTGAATACGCATCTTCCCCATATTGGGCAGATAAACGATTTGGAGTAGATCCAAGCCACTCATCGCTTCTTATTCCTCTCGGGCTACCAAGTACTGGCTCAACAAATTCTGATCCCTGACCTGGCTGTATATATTGATCAAAACATGCGATTGAGGAACCGTGGTACTGATTCACAGTCATAAACAACAATATAACTAACGCGATCCAATATCTTTTATTAAACATCCAATTATATAAACTTTTTAATGGAATTAACCAGTGCACTCCCAAAAAGACAAACAAAAGAAAAAACAATATAAATCGAGAAATAAATAATCCCGTGAACTCTGCAAAAAATAATTCTGCAATAGAATTTACTTTATTTGACAAAACTTGTACACTTAAAAATGCAAAGATAATGGCCAGCAGAACTACAATTACAATTTTACTTTTATTTTTTTTTACAAAATCTATTCCTAAACTCATGCAATTTTATGCCCCCAGATATTTTTTTGAATATAGTAATTTAAATATCTAAATAAATATATTTTCTCATTCTTCTTTTTTAATATAATCGATTTCTTTTTTTAAATCTTTGACCTTTTTTTCTAGCATTGCGTATTTCTGAACTAATTTTCTATTTCGCTCATTTAAATTTGAAACAATAGAGGTTATAGATAATAAAATCAACAGAACAAATATTCCCTCAATCATAAAGACAGCATTTGTTGCATCATATACCCCAATAATATTTGAAATTTTGTATATAATCTCAGGAAATACAGAAACCATTAGCATTACTACACCAGAAAACAACCAGATCAAAGAATACTTTAAATTCAATTTTCTTTTTTGCAACAAATGTATGATAACAATCAAATATATCAAAACTCCTAGTGTTAAAAAAACTCTTAAATTTAGACTCATCGTTTGACTCCTTTTTTAAATCCCATCCTATATATTATAATGGCAAGTGAAACTTTTATCATATAATAGACAGTCTGCATAACTTTAATAGAAGACTCTCCTCCACTACGCTCATACATAATCACAGGAATCTCCTTTATTTTGAAACCATTTAATACTGCTGTAATAATTGCTTCTGGTTCAGGATAATCCTGTGCATAACATTGGGAAAAAAGGGTTGTTAATGGTTTAGAAGTTGCTCTAAATCCACTGGTTGTGTCATTAATACTTTTACCACAACAAAATCTAATTAGATGTTTCAAAAAATTTATTCCAAAACGTCGCATCTTTGATGATTGAAATCCTTTATTTGTGATAAACCTTGATCCAATTACCATATCTACTTTATTGGTTACTATCTCCTCAACCAGATCCTTAATATACTTTGGATCATGTTGTCCATCTCCATCCATTTGAATTGCTACATCATAATGATTTTCTACTGCATATTTATATCCAGTCTGAACCCCACCTCCTATACCTAAATTAACAGGCAAGCTAATATAATTAAAATTATTTTTTCTACAAATGTCCTCGGTTTTATCAGTAGAGCAATCATTAACTATAATATAATCTAAATCAAATTTCCAATCATTTTTATACTTTTTCAACTTACTAATAACAAACTCTATTGAATCTTCTTCATTATAAGCCGGAATAATCACTAATACTTTCATTAAAACCTCTCTTAATAAGCATTCTTAATCAATGCCCCAAACGTCATAAAAAACACCTTCACATCCAGCCATAGCGACCACTTCTCAATATACTCAATATCGCAGTTGATCCGCTCTACAATCGAAGTATCCCCGCGCCAGCCGTTTACCTGTGCCCAGCCGGTAATTCCCGGCCTTACATGATGCTTAATCATATACTTGGGCACTTCATCTTTAAACTGCTGCACATAAAACGGCCGCTCTGGTCTCGGGCCGATAATACTCATATCGCCCTTTAACACGTTAAAAAACTGTGGAATCTCATCCAAACTTGTTTTCCGGATAAAGGAGCCAAATTTCGTCTTTCTCGGGTCATCCTCAGTAGTCCAAAGCTTATCGCCTTTTTCTGGAATATCATTTCGCATTGATCGGAATTTATAGATATAAAATTCCTTCCGGTTCATGCCCACGCGGATCTGCTTATAAATAATCGGTCCTGGAGAGGTTACCTTAACTAGAATCGCTAAAATCAGATAAAGCCATGAAAAGACGATTAAAAACGTACCGGACAAAAGAATATCCAGCGCCCTTTTGACAAACTTATTAAAGGGCTCATCCAGCGGTATATACCGCGTATTGATCAATGGGATGCCATCGAGCTCATCAAAAGCTGGTCTGGAGCCCTGAACCAGATTAAAATAATCTGGGATAACCTGTGTTTTTATACCCTGATACTCACATTTGTCGATCACATCATTGATGCGCTTAAAGCTGGTATTTGGCAGCGCAATAATGACTTCATCCACACGAAATTCTTCCAGTATATCATTCATTTCTTTTGTGGTTCCCAAAATAGGTAAACCATTTTTATCACTCTTCGGATAATAATCGTCAACGTAGCCGCAAATTTTGTAGCCAAGCTGCCGGTCTCCTAATACTTTATCCGCAAAAGCCTGTCCCAGGGCACCAGCTCCCACGATGATAATATACTTAATGTTGTAACCGCGCTCACGCATCATTCGAAGTATTTTTCGAATGGTGCCCCGCTCCAAAGACATGATTACAATGGAGAACAGAAAAAAGAGCCCGAGCATATACCTTGAAAAGTGAATGCTCTTCTCTGTATATAAAACTGCCATTACAATTAAAATCCCAATTATATTGGACAATATAATTTCCTGGCACTCTTTAAAAAAGCGCTGCTTTCGATACGGTTTATACAAGCCAAAAATAAGAAACAAAGTCAGGTAGACAGGTATGATAAAAATCAGCAGGCCAGCATAAGCCTCGAAATGCATTGTGCGCACACCATCCGTAAAAAACGGGGAGACAAACCGAATATACCAGGCCAGAAGAAGCGCGCCGCTGACGACAACAGCATCAAAAACAACCAGCAGAAAATTAAAAAAATGTTGATTACTTTTTATCATAGCTTCTATCTCCTTTTAAGATTATCGGTTTTTTGCTAACGCAATTTTTTTCATTATTTTAGTCCCGAGAAATACCGTACCCGTCGTAATTTTACTGTATTTTCCCTGGTAATGTTTGTTATAAAAAATAATCATAGAATCATAAAATGCTTTGATTACCTTAGGATTACGTTTTCCGATCCCACTGGCCTTTTTATAATGAAATATGCGTACCTCCGGATAATAAATGATCTGATATCCAGCCTGCTTAATGCGGTAGCACCAGTCAATATCCTCACCATACATAAAATAGTCCTCGTCCAGCAGTCCGACACGGTCGATCACACTCCGGGGAACAAGCATAAACGCCCCCATCACGCAGTCAACTGAACATATTTTATCTGGATTAACAAAGGTTAAATTGTATTCACCAAACCGCTGGCTTTTGGGAAAGCGTTTATCCAGCTTAAGCGAATGGTATAAGCCGTTAGCCGGTGTCGGAAAGCTTCTCTTGCACGCCGCATCTAACTGGCCGTTTTCCAGAAGTACCTTGCATCCTAACGCTCCCACCTGCGGTCTCGCTTTTATAAACTCCAATGACTTTTTAAGTGTATTCGGCTCGACGATTGTATCTGAATTTAACAGAAGAATATAATCTCCCTTTGCTTTGTGAATTCCAATATTGTTCGCCTTTGAAAAGCCCAGGTTTTCTTTGTTTTTAATGATACTCACCTGTGGAAACTTCCTTTCAATGGCTTCGATACTGCCGTCACAAGAAGCATTGTCCACGACGATCACCTCAAGGTCGACCTCCTGCAAATGGCTCTCATACACTGAAGCCAGACAATTAGTGGTCAATTCTTCTGTTTTATAATTAACAATAATAATCGATAAATCCATAAATGCTCCATTCGTACATACTTCTTGTCAATTTTAACAGTATATCATAAATGTAACAAATTTGCATCTTCCAATTGCCTTACTTCGATATTTTTTCAAATAAATACCGGAATACATTCCAGAATAACATCCCCTCTATCTTGATATAGTTAAGAATATGGCGCATTTTGAAGGGTGTTTTCCGAACTTTATTTAAACTTAAAAGCGCTTCTTTAATACCAGACCAATAAGTCTTTCCATATCCCGACACAGAAAACATTGCGCCTTTAATTAAAAAACCCAACGCTAAAAAAATAAAATTTATCACCAGCTGTAAAAAAGGCATATTTTTATAAGCAGTATAGATGTTATTCCTGGCCGAAATTTTAACCTTAAATTCTGAATACTTATTGCCATCCGCCGTTGTCGCGCTGCCGATATGATAGCAGATAGCAGATGGCTCATAACGATTCTTATATCCGTAAATACGTCCTCGATAAGAGACATCCACATCCTCAAGGTAAGCAAAATAATGCTCATCAAACAAGCCGATCGCATCAAAAATACTTTTTCTGTAAATGCCGGCGCCAGCGCAGGTACTAAAAACACTGGTTGGCTTCAATAATCGGGAAACGCTCTTCCCATCACCTCGTTTATAAGCCCAGCCCAGGACATTATAAAAATCTCCGGTATCATCAATTTTATCGCGTTCATAATAGCGAATCATCCGTGAAGAAACGGAAAATATCCGTTCATCCTTGTCAATGGCCTGATGGAGCTTTTCAACAAAATCATCTGCCACCACCACATCATTGTTTAACAGCAGCACATACCTGCCCTTGGCAGCGCGAATGCCATTGTTCACGGAAACCGCAAATCCAGAATTTTTTTCATTAAGGATCAGCCGAATCTCCGGATGATTTTTTAAAATCGTCAGACTATCGTCGGTTGAACAGTCATCAACAATGATGATCTCAAAATCTTTGAAAGACTGCTCTTCCAAACTATTGAGGCAATTTTCCAAAAACGCTTCCCCGTTAAAATTAGGGATAACAACTGATATTTCTTTACTCATATACATTCTCCATGGTATTATCATATCCTAGATAAATGAAGGATGCAATAAAATTCTAAATGGATATTTTTAGTGTAATAAGTTTTATTTTTTGCCTGTGGATAAAAAGTTATCCACAGGCGTAACCGTCATATATGTCGACAATTTGAGCAAAAAAGTGAAAATGGACGCAGATTCACCGACGCCTGTGTCGACATAAATAACTATAACATTATAATTTTTATATATTATTATATATTAATAAAGGGGACCGCTTCCTGCTTTCTGCTGTTTCGAAAAACAGTTCCCCTTGTTTTTAAAATCTGTGATGATGATTCTTGATCTTTTACTGATCTTTATCATTTGTATGTTAACCCATAACCATGCATCATCAAATTTCAAACATAAACATGCATTTCAGCGATTTTTATCTTCTATTAATGATTCCGTTCCTTTTCGATTCTCACTCGTCTTAATTCAGGTATTTTGAATGTATTTTTATTTTCCAGGATTTTGTGGATAACTGGCGTCAAAAATTATAAAGCGGACAGATCTGTCCGCGATAATGCCAAAATCGCCAAAATAGCGGCAAGATCGCGGTCACAGATGTCCGCCATTAATAATATTATAAATAATATATTATTATATATATACTTATTCCTGAGTGCAGAGTTATCCACAGGTTGAAAACAATAAAATTACCTTAAACCTTTTTCATCTCAAAAATAGTTTCAAAAAAATACTTAACAATGCCTTTTGATTCATTATATATTTAAAAGAAGTATTCTTTGAAAACTAAAACTTTAAAATTCACCAAAACAAAAGACCAGTATATGTGTTATTTTCACACTATATACTGATCTTTAAAGATTAAAATGCATTCATAACTGTCACTAGTTTATTGCCATAATTCACATCTGCTGCCCATTTTCCGGCTAAATCGCCAACTGTTGGTGCACATCCTTTGTTAACATATTGATAACGCGGATCCACACATTCATTGACCAAACCTTCTGTTGATGCATAAGCCTTTAAATGCTGCACCTGGGCTCTGATGCCTGTTCGGACATCCGCAAAACTATTTCCCGGAGCACCGTTTCCAATCGCTCCAATACCAGCAAAGTTAAACTGTTCACGCTTAACATCACCGCCATATTGCAAGTATCCCGTTTCAAGGCACATTTGTGCAAATGCTACTTCAGGCCGTACGCCTTCTATTTTGCATTCTTCAATGTAAATATTCGCAAAATCTACGGTAGACATGCCGTAAAAAGATGATGGGAATGAGGCCTTACTGCTGAAGTAATCAGCTAATTCCTGAGCCGATTTTGTCTGAATTCCCATAATTGAAGTCACTGTCGAAAAAACAATTTCAGGATCCTCTGGAACATCACTCTTGGCTACGTTCACACTCGTTATTCCCAGCATGGTTTCTTTTCCATTGTTGTCTTTTCCATATACATGAATGGTGTAATTTCCAGTATCATATCCATGGTCCTTTAGCTTGATCGACACTTTGTAACTTCCATCATACTGTCTTTGGGCTTCATACCAGACCAGATCATCCTGTCCATTGTTCTCACTCCAAACCGGTACCAATATTTTATTGATTCCTGACGGGGCATTGATATCCTTCACTGTAACAGTAAATTCTCCATTGGCTACCTCACTCGCAGTCACATTCCCAGCTGTCATTCCTGGTACGTTCACACTCGTTATTCCCAGCATGGTTTCTTTTCCATTGTTGTCTCTTCCATATACATGAATGGTGTAATTTCCAGTGTCATATCCATGGTCCTTGTTATTAACAATTACAGCGTAACTACCATCTGTTTGACGTGTTCCATCGTACCATATTAAATCATCTTGTCCGTTGCTTTCACTCCAAACTGGAAATAGAATTTTCGAATAATTTTCATACCCTTTTAGGTAAACTTTAAATTGATTTGAACTTAAAAGCTTACAAGAGAGTCCATTTGGTATACTTTCGTCAGAAGTTAAAAATATGTCTGTATATCCTAAGAACCCTTCATTCCCAATATTATCGGTCGCATAAAAATGAGCGGCATAGTAACCTACTTCATTATTATGATCCTTAATATCGATTTTTGCAGTCCAATTACCTTGTCCATCATTTTGGGCGGGGTACCATCGTAAATCGTCTTGACCATTCTCAAAAGACCAAATCGCAACTCTTACATCACTAACACCTGAAAGATCGTCTTTTACGCCATTTGCTGTAACTGTAAACACAGCATTAGTCGTTGGCGATTCAGGTGTTGTAATGCTATCTGCAGTAGGAGCTTTTTCATCCTTGGTAGCACCACCAAAATATTCGCTGACACTGTTAACAATCCTTCCGCTCATTTTTTCCTGAAAAGCATCTGATGCCAACAACAGGGATTCAGATGGATTGGAAATAAAACCGCCTTCAATTAAAACCGAAGGGCACGTTACGTGTGCTTGAACATAGTCGTCTCTTTCCACCGTCTTTCGGTGGTCAATTCCAATTCCATTGAAATTTTTTTCCAAAACAGAAGCAAAAACTTTTGATTCCTGTGCTGCCCAGCAAGGAGAGCTATCTCTAAAGGCCATATCTCCAGCCCAAAGACCAGAAACCTCATAAACACCTTCTTGATCAAAATCACGATAACTACTCCAATAAAACTCATAACCGCTGGCTGATGATCCACCTGAATTATGGTGAACACTAATTGCCAAATCTGGCTTTATTTTATTAATAGCATTCGCAACATTTGATAAAGAATTAGCTTCCGCGTTCGTCAACAATGATTGTACTGAGCATCCGGTAACAGGATGTGTAAGGTAAACAGTGTATCCTAGCTGCTTAAGTTTAGTAGCAACCTTACCCGCAACAGCTGCATTGACAGCTGCTTCTGTTATGCCAGTACTGGAATTCGTCGCACCTGGATCATAACCTACACTGTGTCCAGGTTGTATAACTACCACTGGTGAACGCGCATATACTGGAAAACCAGAGATTATGAGGCTAAACAAAAACAATATCAATATCGATATGGTAACCACAACCTGGTTCTTTTTTGCTTTTTCTCTTTGCAAATAGTTTCCTCCTTTCTTAAAATTTAGGAAATCGGCTTGTTTATGGCCTAATTCCCCATAATTGAATTATATTATATTCCCCTTTCTCCGTCAATCAAACTTAAAACAAAAGCATCCTCTATTGAGAATGCTTTTTACGATAAACTTTAAATTCTAAATGAAAAATCGCCCGCTTTCCGCGTTAGATTAGGATTATAGTAAGGATCATTGTCAATGTACCGACCCCAATGCTGATACATATACTCTGTTTCTTTGGCAAATCGTTCCTGCTTTTCAACGGTATTTTCATAACCTCTGGTTTTTGATTCATAATGATATAGCTCAGCCTGATGTAGCCAAACATTTTGTTTTCCCAACTCTAGTAATTTCAGACAAAGATCCACATCATTAAAGGCAACTATTAGCTCTTCATTAAAACCATTTACTTTTTCAAAATCATCTTTTTTAACCATCATACAAGCTGCAGTGACAGCAGAATAATTACAGTTAATTTCTAATCTGCCAAAATATCCAAAATCACCTTTTGGGAAAGTATGATGCCCATGGCCTGCCGCACCGCCAAGCCCAAGTATAACACCTGCATGCTGGATTGTATTATCCTCATAGTATAATTTTGCGCCCACAGCTCCAATTCGATCAAACTGCGCAAAAGAAACCATTGTATTTATCCAATCAGGCGCAATAACTTCGGTATCATTATTTAAAAACAAAAGATACCTACCTTTTGCCTGCCGGGCGGCTATATTATTAATTTTTGAATAATTAAAAGGTATATCTATCGGAATTACTGAAACTTTATCTGCATATTGTTCCTCGTATACTTCAAAAAGGTGTTTTGTTTGGATTTCCTGACTACCATTATCCGCAATAATAATCTCGTAGTTTGGATAGACTGTTTTTAAAAGAATTGAATCCACACACTTTTTCAAATCTTCATATCCATCTCGCGTTGGAATAATAATGGATACTTTTTCTGTTTTAATGATATCGTACTTAACATTATACAATCCTAAACCCGCAGCGTGTGTTACTGTCCCTCTAATTCCACGTCTGTTAAGCGCATCCTGCAAAGCAAGTTTTCCTGCTTCAAAAGCATATCCTTTAGAGTCCTGATTAACTGCCGTTGATGTCTCCAGCATTCGCCAATGATATAAAATTTTCGAAATATGTCCAATTTGATTCGTCTTCTCTGTAAACCGCAGCACAAGATCGTAATCCTGCGCCCCTTCATATCCTTTTCTAAATCCGCCAATCATATCAATTATTTTTTTTCTGTACACCCCAAAATGACAGATATAATTCGTTCCCATTAACAAGTCCGGTGACCAATCGGGCTTAAATGTCGGATCCGTACGGCGGCCATTTTTATCAATTTTATCTTCATCACTATAAATCAAATCAAGCTGTGATTCTGTGTTTAATTTTTTTACTACCTCATAAAGTGCATTTAGAGATAATTCGTCATCATTATCCAGTAATCCAATAAATTCGCCTTCAGCCATTGACAAAGCTGAATTTGTAGCTTCGCAGATGTGTCCGTTTTCTTCTCTATAAAGAACTTTTATACGGCTGTCCTCTTTTTCAATCTTTTCTAGTAACGGCTTCACATAACTTTTTGAAGAATGATCATCTGCAATGCACAGCTCCCAGTTCGCGTAGTACTGATTTCTAACGGAATCGATACACTTTCTCAGCCACTTTTCTTCAACGTTATAAACAGGCATTAGGATAGAAATCAAAGGTTGATAATTAAATATTTCTATGTTCTTTTTTATTTTCTCAATATTATCCTCTTCATTTTCATCAATCCATTGTTCATATAAAGCATTCGAACGCGCTTTTTCTAACTTAAGACGTTTTAGTGTGTTTTTCAATCCATTTCTTTTTAAATAATTGATGCCTCTTTTCAATTTTATGTATGAATGGCTAAAAGGACTTCCAAACTCATTTGTTAGGCGATATTTTTTTTTTAGATCAAAATTAGCCCTTCTAGATTCTTCGCCAACTGCAAAAACCAAACGTATAGTTCCAGACCATTTTTCAACCACAATCGTTACTAAAAAGCCACATTTGGAATCTGAGTCGAGATTATAAATTTGATTAACATCTGTTCTTAATTGGGAAGAAACCTCAAATTCTTTAATATTGTGATTTCCTTTGATCGTAATGGTTGGGATTTTTTTGTTTTTAACATTCAAACACCATCCTTGAATTATCAATTTGTGTTCTTCATCGTCCTTCATGACGCTATCAATAAAAAATTGAATATCTTTTTTCATTATTTTAAACCTCATCATTCAAAATCCATGGATTAATATAAGGATCTCTTCTTTTTTCAGGTGGCCATACTTCATTAAATTCGCAGTATTCTTGCTTTGTCAATAATTTATTTTCGACACAGTCTTCTACACCTTTAAAATAAGGTGTCCAAACAATATCTAAATTCATGGACCGTATTTTTAAGCAAAGGTCTATTCCTTTCAAACCATCTGCTAAACTTTCATTGATGCCACCAGCTTTTAAATAGTTTTCCTTACTGATTAAAAGACAATCTTCTGTTACTGCAAAAACATTCTGCGGTAAGACAATTCGGAAATAGTATCCTAACGAACGATCTGAACATCCACGATGCACGTAATGTATTTGCTGTTTTTTATCATCGATCCATACACCTGCATTATAGACAATATTTTCCTTTGTAACGATCTTCCCACCAACGATTCCAACTCCGTCCTTCAAGCCATAATTAAGAAGTTCACTAATATTTCGTTTTTTTTCTACAAGAATACTATTTTTTAAAAACAGCAAATACTGCCCTTTTGCTTCCTCTGCGCGTTTATTAAAATTGTATGATTGAAGAAATCGAATTCTTGCGTCTTCATATTTCAAAAGCTCTTTTTGTTCAGCAGGTACTAGTATTTCAAAATTACTATAATCTGCATTGTTTAGAATTGCATTAACTATTTTTTCAATATCTTTATTAGCGCCCCATAAAATAATTGAAAGCATGGGTTTTATTTCATAATTATAATTTATTTTATAAGCTCCGTAATTTCGGGTCATTTTTACATTACCATGAAGATTTTTTCGTGCTAACGACTCTTCCAAAGCTTTTTTTCCGGCTGTGTAGGCATACTCTTTACTCTTAGGGTCAAATGCAACTGATGTTTCAATGGTTCTCCAATGATATAAAATTTTAGGAATATGCCATATATGTTTTGCTTGCTCCGTTGCTCTTAAAACAAAATCATAATCCTGGCTTCCATCCATAGTACTTCTTAAAGCACCCACTTTATCCAATAACGTTCTCTTTACAACTACAAAATGCGTAATGTAATTGTGACCACACAGCAATACTGAATTCCAATTTGGTTTAAAGAAAGGATCAAAACGCTTCCCTTTTACGTTTATTTTATCCTCATCGGTGTAAATAAAATCTATATCACTCTGCTCATTAATTGTTTTAACTATTTCATATAAAGCCATTGGCGATAACTCATCATCATTGTCCATAAATCCGATAAATTCTCCCGTTGATATCTCTATAGCCGAATTTGTTGCCTGAGAAATATGACCATTTTCATTTCTGAAAACAAGTTTTATTCTTTTATCTTTTTGGGACATTTTTTCTAAAAGAGGACGCACATAAGTTTTCGTTGAACAGTCATCCGCAATACACAACTCCCAATTTTTATAAACTTGCTTTCGCAAAGAATCGATGCATTTTTGCAACCATTTTTCTTCAACATTGTAAACTGGAACAACAACGGAAATTTTAGGAGTTATTTCAAAACTATTAATATCCTGCCTAATTTTTTCCAAGTCAACCTTCTCATTTTTATAAATCCAATAGTCATAGTCATCACTACTACGGTGTGACTTATGAAAAATAAATTTTTTATATGCTTCTGCAATACCAAATTGTTGAACTGTTTTTATGTCTTTTTTTACTTTTTGCATAAAATATTTTTCTTCTAAATTCAATCGATCAATTCTAATTAATATTTTTATGCCTGTATTAGTTTTTAAAATTAGATGATAATAACGTTTTAAAATAGCGCCTTCTATTTCTATCATAAAACCGAGCTTACAGTTTCTGTCAATGCTAAACACATCACAAACGTCAAAACGATCTTGCCTGGTAACTTTAAAATAAGCTCCTTCTTCTGCTGGAACCACATAATCTAATTTTTTATTATCAGAATTTGAAAAGCCCCAGCCTCTAATAAAAACTGAGTTTCTTTCATGATCAAAATCAACAGCATCTATATTATATTTAAAGAAACTATTTTTCTTTAAAATTAATTGCTTTTTTCTTCTATATAAATTAGATATATTTCGAATTCCATCCAATGTTTTCCATAAATTCGAATCAATAATCTGTATATATCGATTCTTCATCGTTTCTACTTTATCACCATTTCGACCTGATTTGATATCTAATTTTTTGCATAGATTTATATTTTCATTTTTTTTCATATAATAATCAATCAAAATTTTTTTTTGAATTTCACTATATTCTCCAATATGATAGAACTCAAAATACAACTCAAGCCTTCTTCCCCTAATACTCTCTCCTTCTATTCTTAAAAAGGGATTGCCATTTAAAAAAACATAACTATCCTTTGAATTCCAAATTGCATTTGTTTTTATACTTTTAATCATATCATCTTCCGAACAAGCTTTAAACTTTAAAGCACCTTTTGCCTGCATAGGTAAAATTTTCAAAGCATTTAACGTATCTGGGATATCTAATATAATCCTTTGATTCTCTCCAGTTAATATATTTAAAAGCCATGGTTCTACTTTAATATCATTCCCATAATCATATACTAAATTAAGCTGTACAACTGCATTGGAATTTTCTGGAATCTTTCTTTTAAATGATACATTCGCTTTCAAAGATAACACGAAGAAATACTGATACACCTCTCCAAATGGTCTGATTTTAAAATCATACTGCATTTCAATTGGCAAATCTGCATATGAATTATCAAATTCAGTTTGACCAACTTGAGCGTAAGTGTAGTCTTCTTCATTAATATATAGACCTGTTTTCTCAAAAAGCTTCTCGAATCCATCCTGTGTATAAAATGTATTATGAGTTTTATCTAAAAGACCATATTCATTATAGCTAAAATTGTTATTAAACAAGTCAATCAAAACAGAATTATGCCCTATATTAGGGAAGGAAACAAGAAAAACGCCATCGCTTTTTAGACACTTTTTCGAATATTCTAATACTTTTAGCGGATCCTGTAAATGCTCTAAAACATCAGCAAAAATAATCACGTCAAATACCTGATCACTAAAATATTCACACCATTCAAAATCCTCAATATTTCCTAAAAAACCATCATCTGCGAACTTCATTACTTCATTATAAAGCTCTTTATCAAATTCGACAATAGATACACTGCACCGTTTTACTTTCGTTAAATATCTTGTTACTCTTCCGTTTCCTGGTCCAAATTCTAATACTCTGGAGCCATCCTTTATGTGCGCAATAATCTTTCCAGTACTGGTATTTTGATCAAGGGCTAAATCAAAATCATATTTCATTTCTAAACCTTTTCTTTCCACTCATGATCTAACACAACAATTCCTTCGCCTACATATTTCCCTGTGATAAACATATTGATATATTTTGTTTTATACACTAAAGGAACCGTTGCATTTTCTTCGAACAAAGCAATATCAAAATAATATTCACCACTTAAAAGTCCCATTTTATTATATTTTAAATAAAATACATTCTTTCCTTTTTCCCACGGAATATTCTTTTTATCAAGCAAAGTATTTAAACCACAAACATATCGATTATCTATTGTCCTTATTGCGATCCCTAAAACTGGACTTTTAATGTTGATATTTTTTACATTATATTTTACTTTTACAATTACTGTACTATCCTGTTCTACCATTTCCAAGGGTTCTAAATTCTCGTTCAAAATTTCTGCATTTTGAACTTCAACAATATCTGCCGCAGCATGCTCTTCCACCATGGTTCTTTCGCGATCAATAGAAGTTAAAGATTTTTTCTTTAAGAAATTATCATACTGCTCTGTTACTTCCATGGTATCACCCTCATCAACAATTTCACCATTTTTCAACCAATATACACGGTCGCAAAATCTCCTTATTGAGTTAATGTCATGTGAAACAAACAAAATGGTTTTATTAGAGTTTCGGAACTCGGTAAATTTCTCCATACATTTTAGCTGAAATTCTAAATCGCCAACCGCCAATGCTTCATCAACAATTAAGATATCTGGATCAACATTAATCGCCACAGCAAAGGCTAAACGAACAAACATACCACTAGAATATGTTTTTACAGGCTGATTGATATGATCCCCTATATCCGCAAAAGTAATAATATCATCCACCATATCATCAATTTGTTCACGAGAAAAACCGAGGACCATCCCATTCAAATAAATATTTTCATATCCACTATATTCTGGATTAAATCCAGAACCCAGTTCCAGTAAAGCAGAAATTTTTCCATCTATTTTAATTTCTCCACTCGTCTGTGTTAAAACACCAGTTATAATTTTCAAAAGAGTTGACTTTCCGGATCCATTTTCTCCAACAAACCCAACAGTCTCTCCTTTTGCAACCTCTATATTTAAATTATTTAAAGCGTAAAAATCTTCATGGTAGCTTTTTCTGAAAGGATTCAAAGCCTCCTTTAGTCTATCCTTTGGTTTTGCATAAAGCGCATATTTTTTTGTTAAATTTTTTATATCAATTACTTTATTTTCCATTGTAGCCTCCAATTTGATACTATCATAATTAATTATAAAACATCTGAAAAATGAGGTTTCAAGCGATTATATATAACCGAACCTATTATCATCATTACCAAAGTAAAGGCCCAAAAATAAGCAGTCATCCCAGCATGTTCCCATATCCATCCTGTTCCAAAAAAAGAATCTCTATATCCCTGTACTATATAAAACAGAGGATTAAGTTTAAATAAAAAATGGTACTGCGCTGGAAACTGATTGATACTCCATAAAATAGGCGTTCCCCACATTAAAATTTGCATGACAACACCGATTAGTTGAGAAATATCCGAAAAAAACGGTTGAATGGATGCTGTTATCCATGTTAGTCCTGTTAAAAACATAATCAAACAGAATAAATAATAAACAATCTGAACGCTGTAAGGCGTAGGGTAAAAATGGTATAGCGAAGTTAATATAAAGGCAATCACAATAAAAAAGACATGTGTATATAAATTAGACAACATTTTCGCTGTGGGTAAAATTTTTATATTAAAAACAACTTTTTTAACCAAATAGCTATATTCTCTAAAACAGTTAGTTGCTGACATCAGGGTGTCCGAGAAAAAAAACCAGGCAATAATCCCCGTTGTCAAATAAAGGATAAAAGGAATCGAGCCATCCGTCATCCCAGCCTTTAATCCCTTTTCAAATACAAACCAATAAGTCAAAATTGTAACCAATGGATTAATAAAAGCCCAAAATACACCTAACATTGACCCGGCATAACGAGCCTTAAAATCATTTACTGAAAACTGCATTAACAGCCTCTTATTCCGGTAAATATCCCGAAAAAAAGCAAAAAAATCTTTAAACATAAATCAACTGCTCCTCTTATAAAACAAATCTGCCGCTGTATATGCTATTAGCAACAGTCAGCGGCAGTCTTATTCTCATTTTTTATTTTTATTTCTTAGAATACATCTTCTCATAGTATTCCTGATATCCGCCAGATTTCACCTGTTTTAGCCAATCCTGATTGTTTAGATACCAGTCAATGGTCTCAACAATGCCCTGTTCAAAGGTATAGGATGGCGACCAGCCGAGTTCGGTTGTGATCTTTGTGTTATCAATGGCATAGCGGCGGTCGTGGCCTAAGCGGTCCTCCACATGAATTTTCAGATCATCTGAAATCGTCGAAGCATCCGTATCAATACCATTATACTGGTTATTGCTTAATTTTTCTTTGACATTGGCAATGATCAGGTCGACAATTTCAATATTGGCCTTTTCATTGTTGCCGCCGATATTATATACTTCACCCAGACGGCCTTTATGCAGTACAGTATCAATACCGCTGCAGTGGTCTTTTACATGCAACCAGTCTCTGATCTGCATGCCATCGCCGTAAATTGGCAGATTTTTAAGCTCAACCACATTTGAAATCATGAGTGGAATCAACTTTTCCGGAAACTGATATGGACCATAGTTGTTAGAGCAACGGGTAATGTTCATTGGAAATTTAAAAGTATTTCCATAGGCCCGTACCAGGAGATCTGCGCCAGCTTTTGAAGAGGAATAAGGGCTGTTTGGCTGAATCGGTGTTGTCTCAGTAAACATACCTGTTTTTCCAAGGGCACCGTAAACTTCATCGGTAGAAACCTGAAGGTATTTTACGCCTTCTCGATAAGTTGGATAGCCATTTTCATCTTTTCCTGTCTGCCAGAGATTCTTCGCGGCATCCAGCAGAACCTGGGTTCCCATTACGTTGGTCTGCACAAAGATTTCCGGATTTTCAATACTTCGGTCCACATGCGATTCTGCGGCAAAGTTAACCACTAAATCAAAATGATATTTTTCAAACAGATCATTTATAAAGGAACGATCCGCAATATCTCCCTTTACAAATTCATAATTCGGATTATCCTCAATATCAGTCAGATTTTCCAGATTTCCCGCGTAGGTTAACAAATCCAGGTTGACAATCTTATAATCCTTATGCTGTTCCAGCATATATTTTACAAAGTTCGAGCCAATAAATCCGGCGCCGCCGGTCACTAATACTGTTTTCAATCTTTAAACTCCTCTTAAAATTCTAACGTATCTTTGATATCTTTTAAAAACGGCTGTTTCTGATCTTTTTCGGATAACAACAGCTCCAGACCTTCAACGGGCCATTCAACACCGATATCCGGGTCGTTCCATCGAATACCCCCGTCGTATTCCGGCGCGTATAAATTTGTGCATTTATAATTGAAAGTCGCTTCGTCTGATAAGACGACAAAGCCATGAGCAAAGCCTTCAGGAATGTAGAACATGGTTTTATTTTCTGCGCTCAGCTCAACACCGGCCCACTCACCGTAGGTTGGCGATCCCTTTCTCAGGTCAACCCCGACATCCCATACAGCGCCCTGGGTACAGCGCACCAGTTTTCCCTGGGAATATTTTCTTTGAAAGTGGAGCCCTCTCAGCACACCTTTTTTAGATTTCGATTCATTATCCTGAATAAAGGTCATGTCGAGGCCCTGCTTTTCAAATTCTTCCTTATTGTAAGTTTCCATGAAATAACCGCGTTCATCTCCAAAAACGGAGGGCTGAACAATTACCAGTCCTTCAATCTGAGTTTTTGTCACTGTTATGGCTGCCATTAGTTCACTCCTCTTTTCTCGTTTGCCCGGTTGATTAAGTATTGTCCATAGGCTGTTTTTTTAAGGGGATCTGCCAGCTTCAGGAGCTGTTCCCGATTGATAAACCCTTTGGTGTAGGCAATCTCTTCCACACAGGAAACAAAAAGGCCCTGGCGTTTTTGAATGGTTTCCACAAAATTAGATGCCTCAATCAGGCTGTCATGTGTTCCGGTATCCAGCCATGCCATTCCCCGGCTAAAAAGCTCAACCTTTAAGTCGCCGCGTTTTAGATAGGTCTCATTAACGGTCGTAATTTCAAGCTCTCCTCTCGGTGAGGGTTTAATATTTTTAGCAATCTCCACCACGTCATTATCATAGAAATAAAGGCCTGGCACTGCAAAATTGGATTTTGGTTCTGCTGGCTTTTCCTCAATGGATATGACGCTGCCATCCTCTGCAAACTCAACGACGCCATAGCGCTCTGGGTCTGTTACCGGATAGCCAAAGATCACAGCGCCTTTTTCAAGTTCCGCCGCGGCTGCAAGGGACTTTGTAAAGCCCTGTCCGTAAAAAATATTATCGCCCAAAACCAGCGCAACCTTATCGTCTCCAATAAAATCTTCGCCGATAATAAAGGCTTCTGCCAGGCCGTTTGGCGCTTCCTGAACTTTATATGAGAAGTTTAATCCCAGCTCCTCGCCTGTTCCAAATAAGCGTTCAAACATTGGTAAATCATGGGGGGTGGAAATAATCAAAATATCCTTAATCCCTGCCAGCATCAACGTTGACAGCGGATAATAAATCATCGGCTTATCATAAATTGGCAGCAGTTGCTTAGATACTGCTCGCGTGATGGGGTATAAACGTGTTCCAGACCCTCCAGCTAAAATAATTCCTTTCATATATCTCTCCTTAACTCTATTCGATCAATTTTCTTTTAACCATTTCAAGTATTCAGACAAAGCTTCTTCCCACGGTCTGAAAACATTGATTTTCAAATCCTCCAGACCCTTATTTCTTAGCACAGAATAATGCGGCCTGGGGGTTGGGCTTGCGTATTCCTCTGAGCTGACTGGCTTAACATCAATCTTTACGCCGCTTTTCTCAAAAATAGCAACCGCGAAATCGTACCAGCTGCACTGGCCTTCACAGGTCCCGTGATAAATCCCATATGCGTCGGTCTGGATTAACTCAATAATTGCCCGGGCAAGATCAACTGTGCTGGTAGGTGACCCTACCTGATCGCTGACCACGGTAAGCTGAGGATGATTTTCTGCTAGTCTCAGCATGGTTTTCACAAAGTTGTTGCCATCACCATAGAGCCAGGCCGTACGGACAATAAAATATTTATCCATTGCCTCTGCCACATATTTTTCACCCGCGGCTTTACTGTCACCGTATACTGTTTTAGGGTTGATGGGGTCTGTTTCTACATAGGGGCGAAGCTGTCCATTTTGGGCAATTCCTTCACCGTCAAAAACATAATCTGTTGAAACCTGTACCAAAACGATATCTTTTTCTGCCGCAATTTCCGCCAGGTTTTTGGGTCCCTCTGCGTTTATTTTAAATGCAGCATCTCTGTTTGTTTCACAGCCATCCACATTTGTCATGGCGCCACAGTTAATGATCACATCTGGTTCTTCCTTGGTAATGATCTTGCTGATTGCAGCTTTGTCTGTAATATCAAATTCTGGGATATCATAACCGACAAAATTAATATTCTTCTCTTTAAGCTGAATGCTTAATTCCCGGCCCAGCTGACCGTTGCTTCCTGTTACAAGTACTTTCATATATTTCACCTTTTTTTATTCTTTTATGCGGACTAAATCTATATTATTATACTGCACAAGCCTGTGTTTGTCTATTTTTTTTCTTAATTTTCTTAAAAATGTATCCAATTTGTATCAAAATTATGTTATAATTAATAAGCTTAAATTGCCTTTATGTTCTGATTTACACACAATATGTATTATTAAAATTTTGAGAGGATTTTATATGACATTAAAAAAGAAAGTACTGTGCATCGTTTTGGCCTGTCTGATCATTGTGGTTGGCAGTGGCGCCGTGTACGGTTTTAGCATTTTACACGGGATTGCTGGTGAACAGCTGGACGAAAGCGACCTTAACATCAACGATTTATTGGACGAGGACGTTGTAAATATCGCTGTTTTTGGCCTCGACGGCCGTGACGATGTTGATGGGGACCGTTCTGATACCATCATGATTGCCACACTTAATTTTAAAACCGGTAATATTAAAGTAACCTCCGTCATGCGTGATTTAATGGTTAAAATACCTGAAAGCAAAAAAAATGATGTAAGCTATGAAAAAATCAATGCTGCCTATGATTATGGTGGTGCTGCCCTCGCGGTTAAAACTTTAAACGAAAATTTCGACTTAAACATCTCCGACTATGTGACTGTTAATTTTGACTGTCTCGTCGATACTGTAGACGCTCTGGGTGGTGTTGACGTAAACATTGCCGATGAGTCTATTCTTTATTGGACTAATCAGTACATCATGGATGTGAATGACAAGGTTAAAAAAAGCGACCCATTTTTGGAGCATACGGGCGTACAGACGGTTACCGGTGTTCAAGCCCTTGCATTCTGCCGAAACCGCTATAGTGACAGTGACTATATGCGCACTCAGCGCCAGCGCGAGGTCGTTGAACAAATTGTCCAGAAGGCGTTTAATGTCGATATCTTTACTGGTCTCAACCTGCTAAGTAAGGTGTACCCATATGTAACCACATCCTTATCTTTACAGGAAATGACAACTTACGCCAAAGCTTTTATGGCGCTGGAAAACAAAACATTTTTGGATTTCCGGGTTCCTACTGACGAGCTTTCCTTTGGCGATATGATTGATGAAGTCTGGTATCTGGTACCGAACACGCTGGCAGACAATGCTGTTGTGCTTCATAAATTTTTATATGATATAGATACCTATACTCCTACCGATCAGCTTATGAAGATCAGCAACAACATCGCAGACAGAACCGGCGGGTCAACAGGCATTACCATTGACCCAAATGCTCCTTATCAGGACTATACAACTAACTCCTCAAACGAAAATGAACCAACCGAGCCAACCCCATCAGTCGACAACAGCTATGATGGTTCCGACAGCAGCTCATACGATAATTCTGATAACAGCTCGGATAATTCTGATTATGCGCCTCCGTCAGAAGACTATACGCCATCTGACGATTCATCCACTTCTGGCACCTCTGATGAAAGCGCAGGCAGTGCTGAATAAACAAAATGACAAAAATCCCTTTGGTCAAAGACCAAAGGGATTTTTTAGTACAATTATTTAATTTTTGCTCCGCATCAAATTGATCAGGCCGCCAGCCTGCAGCATTTCCTTCTGGCGTTCAGACACTTCGATTAAAACCGGATATTCTTCATTTTTCGTTTTATTCTTCAAAACAATTTTTCCAGCATTCACCTGTTCTCTTGCGTTATCAATCATCAGATTATCTCCCTGAGAAATCTTATCGTAATCTGCTTCATTCTCAAACACCATTGGTAATATACCGTTATTAATCAGATTATTTTTGTGAATACGGGCAAAGGATTTCGCGATAACCCCTTTAATTCCAAGATAAACGGGCGCTAAAGCGGCATGCTCACGGCTTGAGCCCTGCCCATAATTTTGTCCGCCAATAATGAAGCCTCCATCATTATCCTTTGCGCGCTGCGGAAATTCCGGATCACAGGGTGCCAGACAATAATCCGCCAGGTATGGGATATTCGAGCGGTATGGTAACAGCTTCGCATTGGAGGGCATAATGTGGTCTGTTGTGATATTATCCTCCACGACGATCAGAGCTTTCCCTTCCACTGTATCCGCAAGTGGTTTTGCCAATGGGAAAGGCTTGATATTTGGTCCTTTAACAACTTCTACCGCTTCTCCCTCGGGCGCTGGCGCAACCACTGCGTTATCATTGATCAGAAAATCCTTTGGCATTTCGATATCCGGCAGTTCAACTTTGCCGAGCGGATTTGTCAACACACCCTTAACAGCTGAAATCGCAGCGGTTTCCGGACTCAAAAGATACACATCTGCGCTGACCGTTCCGGATCTTCCCTTAAAATTACGGTTAAAGGTTCTGAGCGAAACGCCGTCGGTACACGGCGCCTGCCCCATACCAATGCATGGTCCGCAGCCACATTCGAGAATTCTGGCACCAGCGTTCAAAAGATCGGCCAGCGCCCCGTTTTCAGCAAGCATGGTCAAAACCTGTTTGGAGCCTGGCGCAATGACCAGCTGCACATTTTCCGCAACGGTCTGTCCTTTTAAAATAGCCGCTACTTTCATTAAATCAAGCCATGAGGAATTCGTGCAGCTCCCGATGGCTACCTGATTAACCTTGAGACCTTCAATTTCAGAAACCTTTACGACCTTATCAGGGCTGTGCGGGCATGCCGTCAATGGCTCCAAAGTACTTAAGTCTACCTTTACGACCTGGTCGTAAACAGCATCGGAATCTGCAGACAGCGCAATGAAGTCTCCACCTCTTCCCTGAGCTTCAAGGAAAGCCTTTGTCATATCATCGGAAGGGAAAACAGAAGTTGTTGCGCCAAGTTCTGCGCCCATGTTTGTTACCGTCGCACGCTCCGGTACGGTCAGTGTTTTCACGCCGTCTCCAGTATATTCAAAAACTTTGTTGATACCGCCCTTTACAGTACATTGCCTGAGCACTTCAAGAATGATATCTTTAGAAGAGACGCCCTTACGCAGCTTTCCTGTCAACTCAACCTTTACCACTTCCGGCATGGTGATATAGTATTCACCGCCTGCCATCGCTACCGCCACATCCAGGCCGCCGGCGCCAATGGCCAGCATACCAATTCCACCGCCTGTTGGCGTATGGCTGTCAGAGCCCAACAGTGTCTGTCCTGGAACACCAAAGCGTTCAATTTCTACCTGGTGGCAAATCCCGTTGCCCGGTTTTGAAAAATAGACACCGTGCTTTTTAGCAACGGTTTGAATATAGATATGGTCATCCATATTTTCAGGACCTTCCTGAAGCATATTATGGTCAATATAAGCTAATGAGCGTTTTGTTTTAACTCTTGGCACTTCCATGGCTTCCAGCTGCATATAAGCCATGGTTCCAGTGGAATCCTGTGTTAAGGTCTGGTCAATACGAATACCGATTTCTGTCCCTTTGACCATTTCGCCGACCACCAGGTGATCTTTAATAATCTTCTCAGTTAAAGTTAATCCCATTCTTTATCTCCTTCAAAATTAATTCGTGTATTATTATACATCATTTATGTATTATTTTACCAGACTAAACTGATGAATACCTGTAGTAAAAGCTTTTTTTACCTGCTGTTCCATCTCCGCATTGCTGACAGCCTCCGTTCTGCCCGCTTCATATGTGTTATCAATCCAGCGCTTTACGGTGGCTATCCGTGGATCGTGTTTGTCTACTTTTTCCAATGTATCCAGATGATAGCAGGTATTAATCCATGCCGCTATTCCGGCGGCTCCAGAGCTTTGGTTGACCTTGACCACCACCGGACGGTTTAAGAGCTTATTAGTATCAAAGGAATTGTAAATCGATTCATCTTTCAAAAGACCGTCGGCGTGAATGCCAGCCTTTGTCATGTTAAACTCCGAACCGACAAAGGGTCGTTTTGGATCGACGGTATAACTTAATTCTTCTTTAAAGAAACGAACAATCTCATTTAAAACAGGCAGATTAACCTTTCCGAGACTCCCCTTCAATTGGGCATACTCAAAAAGCATGGCTTCAAGGGGACAATTTCCTGTCCGTTCTCCAATTCCCAGCAGTGCGGCATTGACCGACGCCCCGCCGTACAGCCATGAGGCAGTCGAGGCGGTTACTACATTATGATAGTCGTTATGGCCATGCCATTCCATTTCTTCCGGCTTAAGTCCGCAGTGGTTCCTCAGCTCTGAAATCATTTTCGGGACACTTCTGGGCAGCTCTGTGCCATTATACGGCACACCTACCCCCAAAGTGTCGCAGGCTCTTATCTTAACGGATATTCCTGTTTCCTGGCTTAAACGCTTTAAGTTTTTCACAAAAGGAACCACAAAACCATAAAAATCAGCCCGTGTAATGTCTTCCAGATGGCATCTTGGTTTTATGCCCGCTTCCATCGCTTTCATTGCCAAGGTTAAGTAATGCTGCATCGCTTCGCTCCGCGTCATTTTCAGCTTTTTAAATATATGGTAATCCGAACAGGACATCAACATGCCTGTTTCAGCAATATTCATTTCCTTAACCAGCTTAAAATCTCTTTCGTCTGCGCGAATCCATGAGGTGATCTCAGGAAATTCATAGCCCAGCTCCTGGCATTTTCGAACGGCCTTTCTGTCTTTTTCACTGTAAAGAAAAAATTCAGACTGTCGAATCACACCTTCACCGTTATCCAATTTGTGGATCAATTTAAACAGCCCGACAATCTGATCCACACTAAAAGAGGCCATAGACTGCTGTCCGTCACGGAAGGTGGTATCTGTAATCCAGATGGTTTCCGGCAGATTATAAGGAACAAAAGCATTGTTAAATCGTATTTTAGGGATCTCTTCATAAGGAAACACATCTCGATATAATTGAGGCTCTAACACGTCCATTACCGGAATGTTTTGCCTGCCTTCTATATTTTTAAGCATTGTACTGTCACATCCCTTCAAAATTTGTTCTTAGTATATCAAAAAAATCCAAAATATGCAATTTTATTTTTAATTCTTTCAAAATTTATTTTGTTAAAGCGTCTACAGATAATCAAAAACTCTTGTTTTATCATTCTCTTATGAAATTCATTTTTATATGTATACAGTATTTTAGATAAATATAAATTGTATACTTCATTTTTAGCTATTCTTTTAGTTTGATAACCCCATTGTTATAGATTTCTTTTTCGTGGTATAATTATTCTAAATCACAAATGAAGGAAATAAGTCCAATGAAGCTTTTATATGAATTCTACTTTTTTGTAAAAAATCATAAAAAAAATTACAGCATTCTTAATCTTGCCGCACAGCTTTCTTATCGGGTGCTGTTGGCTTTTATTCCTTTTATTATGCTGATCTATAATTTTTTCAGCTGGTTTGCCCAAGGGCTCAACGATCAGGTCCTTGAGAGCCTGAAGGTTTTATTTCCCGGCTTTTTAGACGAAATGTTTAATACAGCTGCCGCTAACGCCGCCGGACCGCAGACTTCCCATTGGGCAAATATCGTCTTTGGCTTCTTTATCCTTTACGCATCCGTCTGCGCAGTCCGTTCTTTAATCCTAACTATTAACAAGGTGATGCTGATACCTGAAAAGCGTAATTATTTTCTGATCTGGGGACTGGCTATTCTCTATCTGATTATTCTTATCATTCTGATTTTAGTGGTTTTTTATTTGTATATCTTTACACAGAAAATATCCACCTCCTTTTTTGAGTACCTGAATCTTTCAGATATCTTTATCAAATTCTGGCAGGGCTTCACTTTGATTTATATCAGCGCGATTATGGCTTTGCTTATCACCGCCATCTATATGTACACACCGTCTGTCCGGATGTCTTTCTTTTTCGCATTGCCGGGCGGCATATTCGTAAGCCTGGGATGGCTCTCCATCATTGGGGTTTATGAGGCTTTTATAAAAAATCATCTGCAGATAGAGAGTCTGTTCAGTTCCATTGAAGGTCCTTTTTCCTTGATTGTCGTTGTGTATGTTTTCTGCATTATTCTAACCTTTGGCTGTGTCGTCAATTTATTTTTGCTGAAAAAGATTGGAAGGTGAATCATGAAAAACAAAACATCAAAGCTAACAGAATTCATCATTTTTATGGTAGAGGATATGGACAGAACAGATTTCTGGGGCATCTGCGCCCAAATGTCCTTTTATATTATCATGGCCTTCTTTCCGCTGATTATCTTTTTAATCAATTTTGTCGGCCGCTTTATTGTGCAGTTTAAGGATTATCTCTTTGATATTCTAAAAGAGTATCTTCCCCAGCTTTCCTACGATTATGTCCGCAGCTTAATTGATACACTGACCAGAAACCTTGCGGATAACAACTATATTTTAGTTTTATTCACCTTTTTCTTTGCAACACTGGCCGCGAGAGCGATCATGACAGGAATGAACCAAAACTATGGTAATCGTGAGAGCAGAAGCCATTTAAAAATCTGGCTTTTATCCTTTCTTTTCACAATTCTGTTTGCCATTTCGATCATCTTGATCATTTCAGCCTATGTCTTCAGCGAAGCCATCAGTGAGTATATTCTTGTACGCTTAGGCATTGACCACTTCAATATTATTTTAATGAACATTTTTACGCTGGTTTTTTCCCTGGTCACAAGTGTATTTCTATTTACCTGCGTTTATGTTTTAGCACCAGACCGCCATCTGAGATTTGTACAGGGACTTCCAGGCGCTGTTTTCTCAACTCTGGGCATAAATATCGCCTTCCGCATTTTCTTAATGTTTATGAACCACTCCTCTAAATACACCCTTCTATACGGCAATTTTGGTGGATTATTTGCACTTTTAGTCGGAATTTATTTCGTTTGCGTCATTTTAAACTTAGGCGGAAAAATAAATGTATTTTTTTCTCGATGAAACGTTTACAAATTTAAATTTCATGGTACAATATATTAAAAAGATTTTACTTAAATTAACCTATATAAAAACATTCTTATACTTTTTTATGTTAAACTATATTTAATTAAAGTATCTTCATATAATCTACAATATAACCTGTAATTAGGAAAGGACTGATTGACTATGAAACCTAAAATCGCGTACCATCTTTTTCACGAGGGAACTTATCTGAAAAGCTACGAATTTTTTGGCGCTCATTTTACAGATAAAGGTGTCGTTTTCCGACTTTGGGCACCGCACGCTCAAGCTGTTTCAGTCGTTGGCAATTTTAATGATTGGAACCCCGACTCCCATCCAATGCTTTTACAGAAGGACTCTGGCGGTGTATGGGAATGCACGATTCCTGATTTGAATAAGGGTGAGCTCTACAAATACTGCATTACGCAATGTCATGGAGAAACCGTCTATAAATCAGATCCTTACGGGATTTACTCTGAGGTCAAGCCAAAAACAGCCTCTGTTCTCTGGGACTTGGAAGGATACAGCTGGAAGGATAAAAAATGGCTTGAACAGCGTAAAAAAAATGCTTCTAAGCCAAAACCCGTCAATATTTATGAGGTTCATCTCGGCAGCTGGAGAACACATGAGGACGGAACCGTTTTAAGTTATTACGAACTTGCTGACACACTTGTCCCCTATCTCAAAGATATGCACTACACACACGTAGAGCTGATGCCCATTATGGAGCATCCCTTTGACGGATCATGGGGATACCAGCTGACCGGCTACTTTGCCGCCACCAGCCGCTATGGCGAGCCACAGGGCTTAATGCATTTTGTCGACGCGTGCCACCAGGCAGGGATCAGCGTTATTCTGGACTGGGTTCCAGGGCATTTCTGTAAGGATGCCCATGGTCTTTATAAACTCGATGGTACAAACCTTTATGAGGCGACTGAGCACCCTCACTGGGGCACCATGGAATTTGATTTTGCCAAACCAGAGGTGCTGACCTTTTTAATCTCAAACGCTTATTTCTGGTTTGACCAATACCATATCGACGGACTGCGCATTGACGGCGTGGCAAGCATGATTTATCTAAACTACGGCTATGATGATGAGTACCGCAAAAATAAATTTGGCGGAAATGACAGTCTGGAAGCTGTTGATTTTCTGAGAAAACTGAACACAGCCATCCTTAAGCATTTTCCATTTGCCATTATGGCCGCTGAGGAGTCCACCGCATATCCCAAGGTCAGCTGGCCTGTGGACGATGGCGGTCTTGGCTTTAACCTGAAGTGGGATATGGGTTGGATGCACGATACCCTCTCTTATATGGAAACAGACCCATACTGCAGGAATCAGTTTCATTCAAAACTGACCTTCTCAATGGCTTATGCCTTCAGCGAAAATTTCATTTTGCCTCTGTCGCATGATGAGGTCGTCCATGGCAAAAAATCAATCATTGATAAAATGTTTGGCCCGTATGAAATGAAATTTGACCAGCTTCGGCTTTTATATGCATACATGTATTTTCATTCCGGTAAAAAGCTTACCTTTATGGGGAACGAGTTTGCACCGTTCACCGAATGGCGCTATTATGAATCTCTTGAATGGTTCATGCTGGACTATGACAAGCACCGCCAGACCAAGGATTTTATACAAGATCTGAATAAATTCTACACCCGGGAAAATGCACTCTGGGAAAAGGATCACGGCTGGGACGGCTTTGAGTGGATCGACGCCGACAACAACGGCCAGAGTATTCTCGTTTTCAGACGGATGGGCAAGCATCCAGAGGATGATCTGATCATCTTGATCAACTTCTGCCCCTTAACCTATACCAATTTTCAAATTGGCGTGCCTGCCGAAAAAACTTACCGTCTAGTTTTCAACACAGACGATCCAAAATACGGCGGGTCCGGCTTTACTGTCAAAAAAACCGCAAAAGCGCAGGATACACCCTGTCATAACCAGCCTTACAGCGTAACGCTTAGCGTACCGCCATCGGCGGCAATCGTATTAAAGGGTGTTGCGACAAAAACTAAAAAGAAGGCTACTGCTAAAAAAACAAAGACAGCTTCTTCATCCAAGGCTGCCGGAGCCGCTGAAAAGGCGGTGAGCGTAAAAAAATCTGCCAAGTCGCAGACCGCAAAAGATACTGCTTCCAAGCCTGTCGCTAAAACGAAAAAATAGCAGTCTGGAAAGGATACCGGATGAAAACACTCGAAAAAACAAGCTTTAAAAAAGCATTCATAAAAAAAGTAGAAGAAGTTTCCGGCGAAGATTTTTCTGAATCGACCACCCAGCACCAATATCAAGCATTATCTGAACTAGTCATGGAGGAGATCACAGCCGAATGGGCTGCCAACAACAGCCGGCTTCACAAAATGGAAGAAAAACAAATCTATTTTTTCTCCATCGAATTTCTGATCGGCAGGCTGTTAAAGGCGTATATTAACAACCTCGGATGGGATGGTGTTGTATCTGAGGTCCTCTGTGAGCTTGGGCTTGATTACGAAGCCATCCAGGCCAGAGAGCACGATCCCGCCCTCGGCAATGGCGGTCTTGGGCGGCTTATGGCCTGTTTTCTGGATTCAACCGCTGCCATGGGCTTTCCTGGACATGGAAATGGAATCCGGTATAAGTTTGGCCTGTTTGAACAGAAGTTCATCAATAATGAGCAGGTTGAGGTTGCGGATAACTGGCTGAAAAACGGCTATCCATTTGAAATTGCCAAGCCTGATAAGTCTGTTGTTGTAAAGTATAAGGGGAATGTCCGAACTGAAATGGTCAATGGCAAGCTGGTTTTCATTCATGAAAATTATGAACCGGTACTCGCCGTCCCTTATGATGTCCCTGTTCAGGGCTATCACAACAAAACCGTTAATTCACTTCGCCTCTGGAGTGCGCAGCCAGTAGAGGATTTTGACCTCTCCACCTTTAATCAGGGCCACTTTTTAAAGGCCATGCAGCGCCGGTCCGAGGCAGAGGCTATCAGCCAGATTTTATATCCCAATGACAATGGCTTTGAAGGAAAACAGCTTCGCCTCAAACAAGAATACTTCTTTGTCTGTGCCGGACTGAAGCGGATTGTACGGCGCTATAAAAAGTTTAATCACGGATCAATGGATGGATTTTCTGATAAAATCTGTATCCACATCAATGATACCCATCCCGCCCTTTGTGTTCCGGAACTCATGCGGATTCTCATAGATGAGGAAAACTATGAGTGGGACAAGGCCTGGGATATGACCGTTAAATCCATCAGCTTCACAAACCATACCGTACTGCCCGAAGCGCTGGAAAAATGGCCCATTGACATGGTAAAGGAACTGCTTCCCCGTGTCTACCAGATTATTGAAGAAATCAACCGCCGGTTTGTCAATGATATGAACTGGTACTACCCAGACCAGGAGGCCCGCAATTATTCTATTTCCATTTTAAAGGATGGTCAGGTTCATATGGCACACCTGGCCATTATCGGCAGCCATTCTGTCAACGGCGTCGCAGAGCTGCACAGTAAAATTCTGCGTGAGGAAACCTTCAAGGATTTTTACGCGGTTTTTCCAGAGCGTTTTCATTCTGTAACTAATGGCGTAACGCCAAGACGCTTTTTAATGGGCAGCAACCCTCAATTAAAAACCTTACTCAATGAAACCATTGGTGCCGACTGGGCAATGCCTAACCAGCTAACTAGCTTGGAGGCACTGCTCCCATACGCATCTGACACCGCTTTCTGCGAAAAGCTGGGCGCTGTCAAGCATCGAAATAAGGCTCATCTGGCAGAATATATCAGGAAATCCCAGGGAATTGAGCTGAACCCGGATTCGATCTTTGATATTCAGGTCAAGCGCATTCATGAATATAAGCGGCAGCTGCTGAACGCTCTGCACATCATGTATCTTTATAATGCGCTCAAGGCTGATCCAAATATGGATTTTGTTCCGAAAACCTATATTTTCGCCGGAAAGGCTGCACCATCCTATTATTATGCCAAGGAGGTCATCCGGCTAATCAATGTCATTGCGGACAAGGTGGATAATGACTCAGCTGTCAGTGACCGCCTAAAGGTCGTTTTCGTGCCAAATTTTAATGTCTCTGTTGCCGAGATGATCTACCCTGCCGCCGAAATCTCTGAACAGATTTCCACGGCGGGTAAGGAAGCCTCTGGTACCGGAAACATGAAATTTATGATGAACGGTGCCGTTACACTCGGCACAATGGATGGCGCCAACGTTGAAATCGCTGAAGCTGTGGGAATGGATAATATTTTCACCTTTGGCCTTTCAGATGTGGAAGTTGCAAATTACAATGCCCACGGCGGCTACCGCTCTCTGGACATTTATGAATCCGATCCGCGGGTTCGGGAAGTCCTGGAACAACTGATTAATGGCTTTTTTGGCAACACATCCACCTTCCAGTCGATCTATGATTCACTGCTGATTCATAACGACCCCTATTTTGTACTTAAAGACTTTGCCTCTTATGCGGACATCCAGTCAACCTCGAGTTCCGTATACAGAGATCAAAAAAGATGGCTGCAAATGTCAGCTGTCAATATTGCACATTCCGGAATGTTCTCTAGTGACCGCTCTATTGCTGATTATCAGAGAGAAATCTGGAAAATCAAACCATTCATTTACGAGGAGGAAATATTATGAATACCGAATGTGTCGCTATGCTCCTAGCTGGAGGACAAGGAAGCCGCCTGGGATCCCTCACATTTAACAACGCTAAACCCGCCGTTTTATTCGGTGGTAAATACCGTATTATTGACTTTCCATTAAGCAACTGTATGAATTCTGACATCGACGTCGTCGGTGTCCTTACCCAATACCGCCCTTATATTCTGAATAACTATATCAGTGACGGTAGCGCCTGGTCCCTTGACAAGGTTGGAGCCGGCGTCCGCATTCTCCCTCCCTATATGGGACAAAAGGGCGGCCGATGGTATAACGGCACTGCTGATGCCATCTACCAAAATATCGACTTTATTGACAGCTTTGATCCAGAATATGTGCTCATCCTGTCTGGCGACCATATCTACAAAATGGATTACTCCAATATGGTTAATTTTCATAAGCAGAAATCTGCCGACCTCACCATCGCAGTAATGGATGTCCCGTGGGATGAGGCCCATCGTTTTGGGATTGTCAATACCAACGACGAAAGGCGTATCTTAGAATTCCAGGAAAAGCCCCCGGAACCAAAGAGCAACAAGGCCTCGATGGGGATTTATGTCTTTACCTGGGACGTCCTGCGCAAAGCCTTAATTGAGGATGCTGAAAATCCAGATTCTGAAAATGACTTTGGCCACAATGTTATTCCGATGCTTCATGAAGAAGGCAAACGGATCTTTGCCTACCCATTCTCCGGCTACTGGAAAGATGTCGGAACCATCCAGAGCTACTATGACGCCAATATGGATTTGCTCAATCCAGCCTGTGATTTTGATTTGACAGACCGGAATTTCAGAATCTTCTCAAATAATACCAGCCGCCATCCGCAGTTTATCGGACCGGACGCAGTAGTAAAACACAGTCTGATCTGCGATGGGTGTGTCATTTTCGGATCCGTCGAAAATTCCATTATCTCCCACGATATTATTGTTGGGAAAAACACTGTGCTCAAAAATTCAATCGTCCATACCGGCGCAGTCATTGAGGATGGCGCGCATCTGGAAAATTGTATTGTTGGTTCAAGAGCTTACGTTAAGAGTGACGTCCGCCTGGTGGCTGCTGAAAGTGACAACCCGGCTGAAATTCACGTTTTAAATTCATAGGAGGTGCTCAGAAATGAAAAAAGCAATTGGTATTATTTTAAATGTAGACGGCGATAACTCAGATCTCAATGAATTGCTCCAGCACCGCAGTATCAGCACTCTGCCCTTTGGCGGCCGTTACCGCATGATCGACTTTACCCTGTCCAATATGGTAAATTCCGGCATCTCCCATGTCGGCGTGGTCGGCTCTCACAAATACAGCTCCCTCATCGATCATCTTGGGACAGGAAAGGAATGGTCCTTGAGCCGTAAAACGCAGGATTTGTCTATTCTTGCGGGCAGCAGCAGTGTCCGTTTTGGCAATCTTATGAAAATCAACCTTCGCGATCTGTACAATAACCGCGCATTCCTGCAACACAGCAGTGATGAAGATGTCGTTATCTCGGCCCCAAACCTGGTGACCAGCTTCAGCTTTAACGCGTCCTATAAAATCCATAAGACAAACAACAGCGATGTCACCTTGATTTTTAAAAAAGTACAGCCAAGCTTCACCTTTGAAAACAACGACGTTTTCTTAGAATTTGATAAGTATCGTATTACCAATATCCACTACCAAAAGGAAAAAATGACGGACCATTGCTATGCAGATATGATGATCATTAAAAAATCTGTTCTTCTGGATTTAATGGAGCTTGGTGAACGCACCGGCGAATGGGACTTGATGGATATGATTAAGGCTAATCTGGATACCCTGCGCGTATACGGCGCGCCGCATACCGGCTATATTAACCGTGTCCACGATCTGGCCAAATATTACGAAGCCAACATGGATCTTTTGGAATTCGACATCATGAAAGAGCTTTTCCTGAATGAAAATTCCATCCATACCAAAATCAAGGATAACCACCCGACCCTTTATCAAAATGAGGCTGTCGTGCGTAACTCCATCGTCGGCAGCGGCTGTGAAGTTGAGGGGAAAATTTATCACAGCGTTCTCTTCCGTGACAGCAAAATCGGATATGGCAGCGAAATATCCAACAGCATTATCATGCAGAAAGCTGAAATTGGAAATAACGTTAAACTGAACTATGTTATTTTTGATAAAGACGTTAAAATACGTGATAACGCATCGCTGGTCGGAACAAAGGATAACCCGATTGTATTAAGTAAAGGAATGGTTATATAACAATGGATAAATTAAAAATCTTGTTTGCCGCTACCGAGGCTTATCCCTTTGCCAAAAGCGGCGGCTTAGGCGATGTGATCGGCTCATTGCCAAAGGCCTTTCCAAAGGATCAGACCGATATCCGTGTTATTCTTCCAAAATACGCCTGTATCCCGGAAGAGTATAAAAAAGATTTTAAACTCATCGATATTTTCTATGTTAAGGTTGGTCTGAGTGACCAGTACGTGGGTATACAGCAATATGAAATGGATGGCGTCATCTACTATTTTTTAGACAACGAATACTATTTTAACCGTCCAAACCTGTATGGTTATTACGATGATGGTGAACGCTTTGTTTATTTTTGCCGCGCTGTGCTCGAGTCCATTCCCTATATCGATTTTTATCCGGATGTACTCCACTGCCATGACTGGCAGACTGCACTGATCCCGTTCCTGCTCAAGGAACAGTATCAGTGGCATTACCTGAATACAAAAACTGTCTTTACCATCCACAACATGAAGTACCAGGGCCTCTATGGTTTTGACGATCTTAAAGGTGTCTTGAATCTGGACTATTTCCCGGCTGCCATGGAGTTCTACCGGAAATTAAACTTGATGAAGGGTGCTCTTTATACCTCTGACCTGGTAACCACTGTCAGTCCGACCTACGCTGAGGAGCTCAAAGATCCATACTATGGCGAAGGCCTTGACGGCGTGATGCGCGACATCAGCTACAAAACCGTAGGCATTCTAAACGGAATTGACGAAACCGTCTATAACCCCCAGACGGACCCGGCGCTCTTTGTACCCTACACTCGGTCTTATAAAAAGAAAACCGAAAATAAAACAGCGCTCCAGGATTATCTGGGGCTTCCGGTTAATCCGAAGGTTCCGATGATTTCCATGATCACACGTTTGGTTGAGCAGAAGGGCCTTGATCTCGTCGCTGCCGTTATCCATGAAATCCTCCAGATGAATATCCAAATGGTCGTTCTTGGCACCGGCGATGCCCAGTATGAAAATATGCTGCGTGAGGTAGCCTATACCTATCCAGATAAAATGATCACCATCATTGATTTCAATGAGGACCTCTCTCGAAAAATATATGCTGCCAGCGATATGTTTCTGATGCCTTCAAAGTTTGAACCCTGCGGCTTATCTCAGATGATTGCAATGCGCTACGGCACTGTTCCCGTTGTTCGGGAAACAGGCGGTCTGAAGGACACCGTACACTATTTTGACAAAGAAACCAAAGAAGGCAATGGCTTTAGCTTTGCCACCTACAATGCGCATGATATGCTCTTTACCCTACAGCGGGCTGTTGGTCTGTATTATGACGCGCCCGAGTTGTGGAAGACACTCATGACCAACGCATCAAAATCAAATTTCGACTGGAAGATTTCCGCCGAAACCTATCTATACTACTACAAGAAAGTAACAGGTAAATTATCATAATGAATTTTAGACACAATTCCTGGGATTTAAGATTTAAGGAGCCTTTCGGAGCACTTCCGTCAGGCTCCCAAGCTACGATTCGTGTTTATACCACACACGCTGTCAATGTTAAATTAAGGACATACTACAATTCAATCGAACACTTTTACGACATGGTACCATCGAAATTTCCTGACATGATGGAGTACACACTCACATTACCCGATCAGCCAGGTGTTTTATGGTACGATTTTTGTTATGAGCAGAACGGCCGCAGCTACTGCTACGGCACACAGAATGACACCCTGGGCGGCGAGGGACAGATTTACGAAGCCTTTCCACCTTCCTATCAGATTACACTCTATGACAAGGTCCGTGAGATGCCAGCGTGGTACACAGATGGTATCATGTATCAAATTTTTCCCGACCGCTTTAATAAGGGCGAAAAGAAAACCTTTGAGCCCCAGTATAAAAAACAGTCGCTTATTCACGGTAACTGGAGCGACAGCCCCCATTATTTTCGTGATAGTCAGGGAAATATCGAGTACTGGGATTTCTTCGGAGGCACCCTTCAGGGAATCATCGAAAAGCTTGATTATTTAAAAGAACTGAATATCTCAATCTTATATCTCAATCCTATCTTTGAATCCAGCAGCAACCACAAGTATGATACGGCAAATTATCTTCATATTGCCCCGGAATTCGGCAATACAGAACTTTTTGAACAGTTATGTGCCGAAGCAAAAAAACGCGGTATACGCGTCATTTTAGACGGTGTATTCAGCCACACCGGGGACGACAGCATTTACTTTAACAAATACGGAAATTATCCCGGATTGGGGGCTTACCAGTCAAAGGATTCTCCTTTTTATTCCTGGTACCGCTTTAATGATTATCCAAACGAATACGAATGCTGGTGGGGTGTCAAATCAATGCCCAACGTTGAAGAATTAACACCTGAATATAAGGATTTTATTTTTGAAAATGAAAATTCAGTGATCCGAAGATGGCTGAAGGCCGGTGCTTCAGGCTGGCGGCTTGATGTCGCCGACGAGCTCCCGGACGAATTTATCGAGGGGATAAAAACCGCCATGCTGCAGGAAAAGGAAGACGCTGTTCTCATCGGTGAGGTCTGGGAAGACGCCTCCAGAAAGGTGGCCTATGGCGTTTTGCGCCGGTATTTTTATGGTCATGAGCTGGACGCAGTGATGAATTATCCTTTTCGCGACGCACTCATTAATTTTATGATGGGTTATAAAGGCTCTCGGGAAACTGCACGTCTGATGATGTCACTCTATGAAAACTATCCCAGAGGGCAATTTAAGGGGAATATGAACTTGATCGGCTCTCATGACCGTATGCGTATCCTGACAATTCTGGGAGAAGCACCCACACTTTCTAAAGAAAGCGACAAAGAGCACTATAGGCTGACCCAGGAACAATACAATCTGGCCAAAAAACGTTTAAAAGTTTTAAGCCTGATCCAACTAACCTTTCCGGGCGTTCCCTGTATCTATTACGGCGACGAAGCCGGTCTTCAGGGTTATGAAGATCCTTTTAACCGGGGTACATATCCATGGGGCCATGAAGATACGGAAATTTTAGAATGGTACAAAAAAATAACCGCCCTGAGGGCAAAGCACAAAGCCTTCCAACGGGGCTCATGGTATCCGCTTCCCTGCAAGGATGACGTTTTTGCTTATGTACGTGACCTCAAAGATGAAAGCTACCTCTGCCTTTTTAACCGTAATACTGTCAAAAGTCGCTGCTTCAGCCATGGTGCGGTTAAAGACCGTGAAGGTATTGATCTGCTTACCAATAAGCAGGAAAATCTGAATCAGATTATTTTAGAACCTTTGTCAGCAAAAATTTATAAGGTTGTCGGAGGACGCATTATTTTACACGGCAATGAGTATAAGGAGAAGGGAATTATTCCTTCTAAATATTTAACCCCTTGAGTTAATAACTCAAGGGGCTTTTTTTGACGGACACGTATTCGGGGGGAAAAGGCTGTGGCGCCGCGCACTTCCGTGTCCTGCGGACACTCCAGTCGGGGGCTGCGCCCCATAAAAAAAGGATGGTCATTGGCCCTTTGCAAGCAGGCTTGCGCGGGCCTCCTATTGGAAGGCTTGCGGGCTGTGACGCCGCGCACTTCCGTGTCCTGCAGACACTCCAGTCGGGGGCTGCGCCCCATAAAAAAAAGATGGTCATTGGCCCTTTGCAAGTACACTTGCACGGGCCACTCACCATCTTTTTTTTGCGCGGCTTAAGCTTGAACGCAAAAAGACCCCGCGATGTCCTATCC
>NZ_QUDF01000011.1:0-141235 GCF_003477535.1 Eubacterium sp. AM05-23 | reverse complement strand
CTGAAGGGCAGAACCCCCAAAGACTACCGCGAAGAAACCTACCTCACCAGCCCCGTATTCAACCGCGGCACCTGCAACGAAGAAGGCCGTGCAGCAACCCCGCCGATCGAAGAACGCGCTTACAAAGTCTACAAAGAAAGAATCGACAGCTTCGAATTACCGGATATGACAAAGGCCCAGAAGGACCTGCTGAACGAACACCTTCCGGAAAAATTCAAGATCAAATAAAACGGCATACCAACAAAGAATTCAGCGGATTGGCAAAGCAGGTGCTCTGCTAGTCCGCTTCTAAAATCTATGGGATATAACTTGATGTAAAATCCGGCGGTTTTTAAGAAGTAAGCTAAGCCGGATTTGGTTTTATATGATTTTTATTCTGTAAAGGGGGCAGGCCCGGCCCTTTGGCCGTGTCAAGCAAAGATGAAAAAACAAGAGATTACCTACAAACAATTGTCCAAATTCAGGCGCGCGCTGCTCATCTTTTTGTCCGGCGCGGGCAGCGGCATTATCTATGTTCCGATTTATTTGAAAAATGTATTTTATGAACCGCTTTTGATGGGGCTTAACATTACCAACGCGCAGCTTGGATTTTTGTCCGGAATGTATGGTATCATGGCGACGATTCTCTATATTCCATGCGGTATCATTGCGGATAAGCTGAGGCTGAGAACCATGGCGGCCGGCGGATTTATCAGTACCGCGGCAGTGGTGTACTGGTACGCGTCTCTGCCGTCCTACCCGGTTCTGGTCTTGATTTTTGCCATACTGGCAGTGACGACTATCCTCATTTTCTGGGGATGTCGTTATAAATTGCTGCGTTTTGCCGCGGCCGAAGCCGATTATCCGGCTGTTGTCGGTGTGAGCTACGCATTGTATGGTCTTGGCGGCCTGGCCATCAACGCTGTTACCCTGGCTTTATTTAACGCAATGCCCGACTATCGTGTCGGCGTCAGCGCTGCACTTATTTTCCTTGCTTCTGTTATTTTAGTTCTGGGGATTATTTCGTTCTTTGCCGTACCGCATTTTCAAGATGAGGTCAGCAATGATCCGGATAAAAAATTTGATATCAGCCAGTTTATTCAGGCTTTGAAGCATCCGGGCGTCTGGCTGGCCAGCGGCACCCTGTTCTTTGTCATGATTGTCTACATGGGCATGAACTACACCACCCCGTATCTCACCGACGCGTTCCTTGCGCCGTTAACGCTGGTCAGCATTGTCGGGATGATCCGTTACTATGGGATTGCCATCATCTCCGCGCCGCTGCTGGGCGGGATCGCCAAAAAGGTCAACTCACCCTCCAAAACCATTCTGGTGGTTATGGCGGCCAGCGCGATCTGCTGTTTCGCTTATCTGGTTTTACCTCAGACGGCAAGCTTTATGATGGTCGCCATTGTCATCACCCTGGTATTGGGCTTCCTGGCCAACGGCGCTTACGGCGTGGCCTCCTCTGTTTTAACGGAAACCCATGTGCCAGCCCATATCTTTGGCGCGGCCTCCGGGCTTTTGTCCGTCATCGGTTTTCTGCCGGAAAGCTTTATGCATCAGCTGTTTGGCAGCTTCATTGACAAGTACGCGGTTCAGGGCTACACCTATATTTTCATTTGCCTGACCGTCAGTGCGGTGATCGCCATCGGCGGCTGCATCGCCACTCAGATTTATATGAAGAAAAAATATCCTAAGGACGAAGTGCCGGCGGTAGAAGAATAAAACCCATCGCGGAACCCGGTTTACCCATAAATCCGGCCTCCGTAAAGGCCCTTTGAAATATAAAAGGCCTTTAATATTTATTAACGGCAAAAGATACCCTTTATTTCTGAGAGGGTATTTTTTATTAGTTTTAAAGGAATGATGAAGGTAAGGAAGCTTTAATAATAATTAAAATTTTAGCACTTGCTTGTAACAGAAAAAATAAAGTGGTAAAATACCAAAAATGAGAGAAATATTAATTTAAATGGAGCATTGGAGTGTCTATCGGGAGGTGTAAGGCGAATGAGAGACGCAAAAAATAATATAGAGACAGGCTTCTCCGCTCGGGCTAAGACCTATTTCAAAAAAGGCAGCCTGTTTTCCAAAGATAAAACCTTTGACGGGGAACTTAAATCTCTCAGACGGGTAGTTCGAAAAAATGCGGAGGACTCAGAGAGCAGGAAACATTATTCTTACCACACTTTTGTTATAAAAAAGGGCAGCAGAGAGATGACTTATGTTTTTAAAGGCCATCCGGAGATGGACTTTACCCAGTATTTTAAGAAAGGCGAGCTGGTACGCCATCATGCCGGTTATGAAATACCTGAAAAGTATGACAAGACAGAGGATGATGAAATCCTGTGTATTATCTGCGGTGAGTTTTCACCGGTGGATAAAAACCAGTGTCCCTACTGCGGCGGCGTTCTGCTAAAATAAAAGAAGATATTAAAGATCCCGACTTTCGGAAAAGGAAAGCCGGGATTTTTTAATGCCTTTTATTTTTTATATAAAATACGGATGGAATTGAGCACACAGAGAATGGCAACGCCGGTATCGGCAAAGACAGCCATCCACATATTGGCAAAACCCATCAGGCCCAGAACCATGACCAGTGCTTTGATGATCAGGGCAAAGACCACGTTCTGCCAGGCGATACGGCTGGTTTTGCGGCCGATCTCGATGGCCTGTGGAATGGCCTCGACGCTGGAATTCATGAACACAACGTCTGCCGCCTCGATGGCTGCATCGGCGCCGCTTCCCATGGCTGCTCCGACATCGGCGCCGGCCAGTACTGGCGCGTCGTTGATGCCGTCGCCAACAAACATCACGCCGCCCTGGGCTTTACGGATGGCCTGGAGCTCGCTGAGCTTGTCCTCGGGCAGAAGCTTGGCATGAACTTCATCGATGCCTGTCGCCTTTGCGACCGCCTCAGCGCTTTCCTGGGCGTCGCCGGTAAGCATGGCAGTGCGGATGCCAAGGCGCTTGATCTTGGCGATGGCGTCTACCGCGTCGGCCTTAATGGTGTCTGAGATGACCAGATAGCCGATGAATTTGCCATCCAGGGCCAGAAGCACCTCGGTGCCATAATGATCATTTTTATAGCCGTCCAGGTCAACGTTCTGAGATTCGAGCAACGAGCGGTTGCCGCAGAGCACCGTACCGTCACTTAAAATCGCTTCAATACCTTTTCCAGCGATTTCCCTGGCGGAAGCCGGACGTTCCACGGAAAGCCCCCGTTCCTCGGCGGCAGTTACAATACTGTTGCCAATAGGGTGAGTGGAGGTGAGCTCACAGCTGGCCGCCAGAGCCAGAAGCTTAGCCTCATCCACGCCGCTTGTCGGGATGGCCTGCTGTACAACGAAGTTGCCCTCGGTGATGGTGCCGGTTTTATCCATGACCACAGCCGCGATATTCTTAATCCCTTCGATGGAAACGCCGCCTTTAAACAGAATGCCCCGTTTGGAGCCGGCGCCGATGCCTGAGAAGAAGGCCAGAGGCACACTGAGCACCAGCGCGCAGGGGCAGCTGATGACCAGAAAAGTGATGGCCGTGTAAATCCAGTAATACCAGTCTCCGGTCACAAGGGATGGAACCACAGCAGTCAGGATGGCCAGGCCAACTACGAAGGGGGTATAAATACGTGAGAAACGGGTGATGAACCGGTCGATTTTCGGCTTGCTGGCCGCCGCGTTTTCCACAGAGTCCAGAATACGGGTGACCATGGATTCTTCCAGCACTTTTTCAACCCGCATTTTTAAGAGGCCAGAGGTGTTGACACAGCCCGAAACCACCTCGTCGCCATAGCCGGCCTTGACCGGAACAGGCTCGCCCGTCACAGGGGAGGTATCGATTCGGCTTTCCCCCTCGACAATGACACCGTCCAGGGGAATACGGTCGCCGGGGCGCACCAGAAGAATGTCACCGATGGCGGCATCCTCAGCGTCGATGACCCGCACCTCGTCGCCGACCAGCAGATTGACGACTTCGGGGCGCATATCCACCGCGTTCATGATCTGGCTGCGGCTCTTTTCAACCGCGCGGTCCTCAAAGTATTCGCCGACACGGTAGAACAGCATAACGCCCACTGCTTCAGGGTAATCCTGAATGGCGAAGGCCGCCAGTGTGGCCACACTCATCAGGAAGTTCTCATCAAAGACCTGACCCTTCATGAGGTTTTTGACCGCTGTAATGACAATACGTCCGCCGAGGATGATGTAGGCCAATACGAAAACCGGAATATTGTAAACTGGAGGCAGGGTACGCTCCATGATCTCCCCGATGACAAACAGCGCCGCGCCGATAATGATGCCGATGAGGGTTTTGGTCTCAGCCGACATTTTCTTTTTTTCGGGTTTGGCAGAAAGGACCTGGGGTTCTTGAGCAGCAGCCTTTTGGCGGGTTTCCCTCGGAATAACCTGAACATCCGATTCGATGGACTGGCAGATGTCACGAAACTGGGGGAGCAGGCTGTCTGGATCTCTCCCTGTAACCTTCAACTGCTTAGTGGCATAGGTGATTGTGGCGTTGGTGACACCGTCCAGGGCGTTGATTTTGGCCTCCATTTTGGCAGCGCAGTTGGCGCAGCCCAGGTTTTCAAGGGTATAAACCTTTGTGGCACCCTTCCCCACTGTCTTTTTGCGGGGAATGACCCTGACGTCCGGCTCGATGGCGGCGCAGATTTGCTGAATGTCCGGCAGCAGGGCAGCGGCGTTATCCGCAGACAGGCGCAGCTGCTTAGTGGCGTAGGTGATAGTGGCATACTCGACACCAGGCAGCTCTTTGATTTTGTGCTCCATTTTGGCAGCGCAGTTGGCACATCCAAGATTCTCAAGAATGAAAACCGCTTTTTCCACGTCTGCGTCGGGCATTTTACAGGTGCAGTTAGCCAGACTCTCACCGCAGATGTCACAGTATTCCTCGCCGTGGCGGCAGAGCTCGCATTGACAATCCGCCGGATGGCCGGGGACATGGTGATGATGCTCCTCGTACTCATGGTGATCGTGCCCGCAGCCGCAGGCCTCATCATGGTGGTGATGCTCCTCGTGATCGTGGTGGTCGTGTTCGCAGGCACATGCCGCGTCATGGTGGTGATGCTCCTCGTGATCGTGGTGATCATGCCCGCAGCCGCATTCCGCGTCATGATGGTGATGCTCCTCATGCTCGTGATGATCATGTCCGCAGCCGCATTCCGCGTCGTGATGATGGTGCTCCTTGTGATCGTGAGGAGCATGCCCGGCGGCTACGGGTGCTTTTTTCAGTGAACGGCGTTTCCGCTCAGTAATGAGAATATCCGGCTCGTAGGAAACAGCGATTTTCTGCATTTCCGGCAAAAGCCCGTCTGGATCTTCGGCGGTGAGGCGGAGCTGTTTGGTCGCGTAGACGATGTTAGCCTCGCTGACACCGGGCAGGGCTGCGATTTTGCGCTCGATTTTTGAAGCGCAGTCAGCACACCCCAGGTGCTCAAGTATATAAGTTTTTGTTGCCATAATGGCCTCCTCGGAAAGTTGGATTAAATATGATGAATAAAACATATGAATCATTGTTCATATGTTAATATTAACTGTCCCGAGGAGGTTTGTCAAGGGGTAAAAGTAAAAATTAACGGGTCATCCCTGCGGTTTCCGCAAATTTGCCGTAGGTGATAAGCTCACAGAAATCATCGGTCCAGAGGGTGGCGGACTGGTAGAGGACAACACCATCGTATTCGGCGTGGTAGGTGTCAAGCGTTTTGCCGAAGTAATCCCTGACCTCACCGAGGCGCTGGCCCTTGGCGATGAGCTCGCCCACCTTTACATCGGGATACCAGAGACCGTGGCGCGTGGGCATGAGGTAGACCAGATCGGTTAAATCCACAGGGCGGTGCCGCAGCTCGGGTGCGCCAGGCAGCACGCCCAGGTGCTTCAGAATATTGATGACATCCTTTTTATCCGCGTTCACTTCTTCCTGGGTAAAACGCCCTGCGCAGCCGCGCTCCAGCAGGATGCTGGGAATGCCAAGAACGCCGGCGTAATTGTAAGCCCCGGTGGTGGCAGTGGATTTGACCATATAGGGCACGTCGACGTGAAGGGCGGCCTGCCGGGCAGCTCTGGACACGGTCTCGTCTGCCGCGCCTACGTAATACACGTAAGGGGTCAGGTCTTCAAAAATCTCGCCGCAGTGCAGGTCAATGTAGAAATCAATTTGGGAATAAAGGCTGTACTCAAAAAAATGCGCGACACGGTCGGCAGGGGTGCCCTCCTGGCTGCCTGGAAAAACGCGGTTGAGGTTTTTGTTGTCTCCGGGCATAAGCGTTGGATAGCGGGACTCGAACCCGGGGACATTGACCGGGTGTATGAGGATCAGGCTTCCGTTTACATTTTCGGGGTCAAGCTCGCCGGCCAGCTGGATAGCAGCCTCGATGCCGACGTATTCGCAGCTGTGGATACCGCTGGTGATGAGGACGGTTTTTCCATCACCCGTGCCGTTGACCAGGGTGACGGGAACCTCGATTTCTGTGTGCGGGATGGGCAGCATGCCCTGGATTTTCTCGCCGGGGGAGGCGGTCAGTGTGCCGATTGATAGGTTGTTTTCCATTGCGGACTCCTTTCACTTTTGAAATAATTTTAATTTAAGCCGATTGCCTTGAGTATAAGGCATGGCGAAAACCAATGTCAAGCAGAAAAAAATAAAAGTAAAAAACATACCGGGTGGGGGTATCCGTTTAAATTTAATGCTTTTATTTTTAAAAAAGACTGGACAAGTGCGTGAAAGTCCAGTATAATTTAAGCAATTTCACAGTTTACCACAGTGAAATATTTGTTTAAAAAATTTAATCATGCCAAATACAAGTTCCCGATCGGGGATTAAAAGAGAAACCGGTGCGAATCCGGTACGATCCCGTCACTGTAATAGGGAGTTGTCCGCAAGATGTCACTGAGGCGCAGCCTTGGGAAGGCGTGGACAGACGAAGAACTTAAGTCAGGAGACCTGCTTGTATTGTTGTTTTCAGTAATCTTACGGTAGATAGGAGGGCTTTGTTTTCATTCAGCCGTCTGGGCTGTTTTTTTAATGATTTTCATGCCCTTTCCCTTTTATTCTCCGTTTCGGATTGTTACCCGTATTGCCATTTTGACAGAGGAGGATTTCTTTATTGAACACGAAACAGCTTGTTAACCGTTTGCTGCAAATCGTACTGGTGCTTTTTGGCATCAGCTTTCTGACCTTTTGCCTGACCTATTTATCTCCCGGTGACCCGGCCGAGCTGATGCTGGTGGCCGGCGGCACGCCGCCGTCTGAGGAGCTGCTAGCGGAAACCCGGGAGGAGATGGGCCTCAATGACCCGTTTCTGGTGCAGTATGGCAACTGGCTTAAGGGCTTTGTGGCCGGGGATATGGGGACGTCTTATTCCTCGAAAACGCCAGTGAGCGCGGTACTGCTTAACTGCCTTGGCCCGACGCTGGAGCTGGCGGCCGCGTCGCTTATTCTGATGCTTGTGATCTCCATTCCCCTGGGGATTCTGGCAGCCGTGTACCAGAATCGATTTCCGGATTACCTGGTACGGGGATTGTCCTTTATCGGTGTATCCTTTCCAGGCTTCTGGATCGGCCTGGTGCTTCTGTACGTGTTTGGCCTTAAGCTGAACTGGTTTCCCATCGCCACCTCGGGCACAGGCTTTATGAAGCTGGTACTGCCCGCAGTCACACTGGCCATTGCCATGTCGGCCAAATACACAAGACAGGTGCGCACCGCTGTACTGGAGGAGTTACGGCAGGATTATGTGGCTGGGGCCAGGGCCCGGGGCCTTAAGGAATCGGCCATATTGTGGCGGGAGGTGCTGCCAAACGCCATGCTGCCGCTGGTGACCCTGCTGGGCCTGTCCCTGGGTTCGCTGCTCGGCGGTACAGCGGTGGTGGAAATTATTTTCTCCTGGCCCGGCCTGGGCAAAATGGCTGTGAACGCCATTGCAGCCCGGGACTATCCGCTGGTTCAGGGCTATGTGATCTGGATCGCCCTGATTTACATGGTCATCAATCTGCTGGTGGATTTCTCCTACGGTTATCTGGACCCGAGGCTGCGGGGGCTGGACCGGGAAGTGAGAAGAAAGGCGGTAAAAGCGTAAATGAAAGCTTTTTTCAGACAGAACAGGCTTTTTGCTATCTGCGGGATTCTGGCGGTGGTGATTGTTCTGATCGCGGTGTTTGCGCCGTGGATCGCGCCCCATGATCCCTATGAGACCATTATGCAGAACGCTCTCAGGCCGCCGTCGGCGGAGTACCCCTGCGGCACAGACCAGCTGGGCCGCTGTGAGCTGTCCAGGATTATCTACGGGACGCGGGCGTCGCTGGAAATGACATTGACGCTGGTAGTTATTGTCTTTGCGGCCGGCACGTTTCTCGGGATGGCAGCCGGTTATTTCGGCGGTGCGGTGGACGCGGTGATCATGCGGATATCAGATATGATGATCTCTTTTCCGGGCATGGTTCTGGCCATTGCCATTGCCGGGATGCTGGGGCCGAGCCTCTTTAACACGGTCATTGCCCTGGCAGTGGTGAGCTGGACAAAATACGCCCGTCTGAGCCGCAGCCTGGTACTCAAGATCAAAAACAGCGCGTACATCTCCGCGGCGGTGGTTACTGGGGCGCGGACCGGCCGGGTACTGGGCGGTTACGTCGTACCGAACATCATTCCGACCATGATTGTGACCGCGGCCATGGATGTGGGCACCATGATGCTTGAACTGGCGGCCCTCTCCTTTCTGGGGCTGGGGGCACAGCCGCCCACGCCGGAATGGGGCTTGATGCTTAACGAGGGGCGGCAGTATCTGCAGACCGCGCCCTGGCTCATGCTGTTCCCCGGTATCGCTATTTTTATGGTGGTTTCGGTGTTTAACCTGATGGGCGACGGGCTCCGGGATATACTGGACCCGCGTCAGGATTAGGGCAGCGGGCCTGCGGAGCAAACAACGTTTTTATTTTAATTTTCATATGAATATGAGAGGAGACAAAATGAGTGAATTTAAGAAACTGGTATTGGCAGTGGCGATTCTGGCCATGACGGCAACGGGGTTATCGGGCTGCGGTAGCAGCGGAGGATCTTCGGGGGTCTCAGATCAGCTGAACATTGGAGTGACGAGCTTTGCGGATACGCTTGAACCCACCGAGCAGTATTTCAGCTGGGTGGTCATGCGTTATGGCGTGGGTGAAACACTGGTAAAATTCAACGAGGAGATGGGCGCAGAGCCCTGGCTTGCAGAAAGCTGGGAATTGGGCAGCGATAACCTGACCTGGACCTTTAAAATACGCGACGGCGTCAAGTTTTCTAACGGTACAGCCTTGACCGCTGACCTGGTCAAGACATCGCTGGAGCGGACCTTTGAGATGAGCAAACGCGCCAGCTCAGACTTTTTCCAGTATGAGTCTATAACCGTAGACGGATCAAACCTGGTGATCAAGACCAAGAACCCTACGCCAGGGCTGCCTGGCTGCCTGGCCGACCCGCTGTTTTTGATCGTGGATACCACTGTGGACACCACGGCCTTTGCCACGGACGGGCCGATCTGCACAGGGCCTTACGCGGTTAAATCCTTTGACAAGGAAAAATGTGTGGTGGCAAGAAATGAAAATTACTGGGATGGTGAGGTCCCCTACAGTGAAGTGAACATCCAGGTCATTGATGACGCCAACACCCGCGCTATGGCCCTGCAGTCGGGCGAGGTAGATATGGCCGTCAACATCAGCAGCAGCGATCTATCGCTGTTTGAGGGCAACGATCAGTTTGACATCAACAGCATCGCGTCGCTGCGGACCGTGCTTTCTTTTATGAACCAGCGCGGAGCACTGGCCGATTTGAAGGTGCGCCAGGCGGTGATCCGTGCCCTGGACCGCCAGACCTACGCGGATAATCTGCTCCACGGCACCTTTGAGGCCGGAAAAGCCCCGATTCCGCCGTCTCTGGATTACGGTTTTAACACCCTGAAGGATGAAAACGCCTATAATCTGGAGAGCGCCAGACAGCTGCTGGCCGAGGCAGGCTATGCGGACACCAACGGCGACGGTATTGTGGAAAAGGACGGACAGAACCTGACGCTCCAGTACGTTATTTACGACAGCCGCGCAGAGCTGCCTATCCTGGCCACCGCTACCCAGGCCAACCTGAAGGAAATCGGCATTGACGTCAAGGTCGAGACCTACGAATACACCACTTTGCTGGATATGCAGGAAAACGGCGAGTACGATCTGTTAATCTGGAACGTCATCACCGCCAACACCGGCGACCCGGAAAACTACCTGAAAGAATACTGGAAAACCCATACCGATGAAAACAAAAACGCCAATACGGCCGGCTACAGCAACCCTGAGGTCGACGCGGTCTTAGACCAGCTGTCCACCGAGTTTGACACGGCTAAACGGCAGGAGCTGGTCATTACGGCCCAGCAGCTTATCATGAACGACGCGGCCAGCATTTTCTATGCTTATCCAGAAACCAACATTATTTCCAGCAGGAAGATTACCGGTGTTGAGATGCTGCCAGCGGATTACTATTGGCTGACCAAAGAAATCAAACCAGCACAGTAGGAAAAAACACGATAACGAGAGGAGAAAAAGATGCTGAAAATCCGGGACATGAGCGTCCAGTACGGTGAGAAGCCGCCAGCTGTGGCACACTTTGACCTGCACATGAAAAGACATGAGATCATCAGCGTTGTGGGAGAGAGCGGAAGCGGAAAAACCACGGTGATCCGTTCCATTCTCGGCCTGCTGCCAGGAAGCGGGCGGGTTACCGGCGGAGAGCTCCTTTTTGAGGAGGAGCCCCTGTTGGAAAAAAGCCCGGAAGCCTGGCGGGCCCTGCGGGGCAGCCGCATCGCCATGATTTTTCAGGACAGCGGCAGCATGCTCAACCCCATCCGCAGAATCGGCCGGCAGTTTGTGGATTTTATCCAGACCCATAAAGCCGTTTCAAAGGACGCTGCCCGGGCTCGGGCCGTTGAAATGCTGACGCGCATGCGACTGCCCGACGCAGAAAATATTATGGACAGCTATCCCTTTCAGCTGAGCGGCGGCATGCGGCAGCGGGTGGGCATTGCCATGGCCATGGTGTTTGAGCCCGATCTGCTGCTGGCCGACGAGCCCACCAGCGCCCTGGACGTGACCACCCAGGCCCAGATCGTGCGCCAGATGATGGCTCTGCGCCAGGACTTTGGCACAGGGATCATGATCGTCACGCATAACCTGGGGGTGGCCGCGTATATGGCGGACCGGATCATTGTCATGCGGGCCGGGCAGATCGTGGAGAGCGGCACCCGGGAAGAGGTGATCTTTCACCCGAAACAAAATTATACGAAAGAGTTGGTGGCCGCAGTGCCGGAGCTGGGAGGTGCGCGTTTTGTCTGAAAAACATGAAATTGTCCTGGAAACCAGAGAGCTGACCAAATGCTTCCACACCCCAGGCGGGCGCACGCTCAAGGCCTGCGACAGCGTCAGCCTGACAGCGCGGTGCGGCGAGACCCTGGGCATTGTGGGAGAGAGTGGCTGCGGAAAAAGCACCTTTGTTAAAATGCTGGTTCAGCTTGAAAAGCCTACCTCGGGTGCGATATACTTTAGAGGAAAGGATATCGCCGGATTCTCGGGCGAAGCGGCCCGGCAGAACCGCCGGCATATCCAGATGGTATTTCAGGATCCTGCCGCCTCTTTCAGTCCAAAGATGCGGGTGGGCGACATCATTACCGAGCCACTCATGAATTTTGGCATGATTACCCGGAAACAGCGGATGGAAAAGGCCGCGGCCCTGCTTGAGATGGTCGAGCTGGACGCGGATTTTATGAGCCGCTACCCCCACAACATGAGCGGCGGCCAGCTTCAGCGGGTAGGTATTGCCAGAGCGCTGGCACTGAACCCGGAGGTGCTGGTCTGCGACGAGGCCACCTCGGCCCTGGATGTTTCCATTCAGAAGAAAATCGTGGCGCTGCTCACCCGGCTTCAACGGGAAAAAAACATTGCCATGCTCTTTATCTGCCACGATATGGCCCTGGTCCAGAGCCTGAGCCACCGGCTGGCCGTCATGTATCTGGGCAATATCGTGGAGACCGTGCCAGGCGGGCAGCTGTGCGAAGCCGCCATGCACCCCTATACCCAGGCGCTGCTGGGGTCTGTGTTTTCACTGCACATGGACTGCTGTCAAAAGATCGAAACCATTGACGGTGACCCGCCGAGCCCGCTGGATTTACCGCCGGGCTGTCCCTTTGCCGGGCGATGTCAAAAATGTATGCCGGTCTGCAAAACGAACAAGCCCGTCCTGAAGGACGTGGCGCCAGGCCACCAGGTGGCCTGCCATCTCTATTAATTAAGGAAAACCCTATGGAAGAAACCCGTGAAATCCCGTTAAAGGGCCAGATGACCGAGGGCAGGATTGGGCGGAAGCTGCTGCTGTTCGCCCTGCCCCTTATGTTCTCAAACCTCTGCCAACAGCTGTACAACACAGCTGACGCCGTGATTGTCGGCCGTTTGGTGGGCGCAGACGCGCTTGCAGCTGTAGGCGCGAGCAGTTTGCTCATCACCTTTATGATTTATTTTTTTATCGGCCTGTCTATCGGGGCCAGCGTGCTGATTTCACAGTTTTTTGGCAGCCGGAAATACGATAAGGTGCAGGAAGCTGTGCACACCGCCGTAGCCCTGAGCCTAGTATCCGGCCTTGTCCTCACTGTTCTGGGTCTGGCCTTTGCGCCGGCTATGTTGCGGATGATGAACATTCCCGAGGTCGGGCTGGCATACGCCATACCCTATATCCGCATCTATTTTCTGGGCATGATCCCCATGACCCTTTACAATATCGGCAGCGGCGTCCTGCGCGCTGTGGGCGATTCCAAAACCCCGCTGGCCTGTCTGGTGGTCACAGTTGTGCTAAACATCGGGCTTGATCTGCTCTTTGTAGGGCCGCTGTGCATGGGCGTTGCCGGAGCTGCGCTGGCCACTGCCCTGGCCCAGCTGGCCGCCGCTGTGCTCATTGTCATTATCCTGCTGAGGGCTGACTCCATCTACCGGCTGCGGCCAGCGAGAATCCGTTTTCACGTCCAGACACTCAGGGATATTGTGCGTATCGGCCTGCCCGCCGGGCTGCAGTCTGTGCTGGTCTGTTTCTCCAATGTGGTGGTCCAGTCCCAGATTAACACCTTTGGGCTGGAGGTCATGGCTGGGTTTACCGCTTATATGAAGATTGACGGGTTTCTCTTTATGCCCATTGACGCCTTCTGTCTGGCCATCTCCAACTTCGTGGGCCAAAATATGGGCGCAGGGCGCTGGGAGCGGGTGGTAAAAGGCAAGAACGTCTGCCTGCTGCTGTGCGTTGGTGTGACCCTTGGCCTGGGCGTAATGATTATTCTGAACGCCCGGCTGATCCTGGGCATGTTTACCTCGGACGAGGCAGTGGTTTTAAACGGCATGCGCCAGTTGTACACCGTGGTGCCCCTTTACGGCATTTACGCTGCCGATCAGGTGTTTGTGGGCGTTCTTCGGGGGGCCGGGGCTACGGTCATCCCCATGGTCATCACTCTGGTGTGCATGTGCGGCCTGCGGCTGAGCTGGATTTTTACCACCCTGCGTTTTATACACGATGCGCGCATGATCTACCTGAGCTATCCGCTGACCTGGATCGTGACCGGAGCAGTGCTTTTGCTCTATTATTATAAAGGCGGCTGGCGGCCGGAAAGGGCCGTCCGAAAAATCGTAAAGAATTCAAAAGAAGTTGTTGACAAAGCCGCCTAAAGGGCGTATGATGAAGTTAATTAAATATTGAATGATCCTATGTAGTGGGAAAAGGGTGAGAGTCCCTTGCTGTAATCGCAGCTGTAATGCAAAATGCTTTCTGAAAAAGCCACTGTCAATGATGATGGGAAGGCGGAAAGATGATATTGCTGAGCCAGAAGACCGACATAGTGATTGGTTCTTAAAAGACTCCGATTTAGAGTGCTTAAGAAACGAAACAAAACCTTTACCATCCAGATTATACTGTGTTCGTTCATCCCTCTCTGAATCCGAGAGGGATTTTTTTATGGAATTTAAGGACGGTCGCCTTATCATTCGTATTTAATTAAATCTCATAATGCCTGTTCCATCAGACAGGTGTCATTAAATCCTCTTTTCAGTCAGCGAGGCTGAAAAACCCTCCCTTTTTTGGAAAAGTCCCAAACGCCGGGGCTTTTCTTTTTTTTGAAAAATTTTGAAATTATGGTTTCCAAAGTGTATTTTTATGGTATAAGATTTAGGAGAAATGAAGTTCGCACCCCCTTTTTATAGGGTGATAGGGGAAAATATGGTATAATGGAAGAAATACCGGAAAGGCAGAAAATGGGATGATTAGAATTGGAATTTGCGACGACAATGCTTTGATTGCGGAAAAACTGGAGACGCTTATCATCAGGTATGGTGAGGAACACAGTATTGATGTGGAAACGTACGTCTATCATGACGGCAGCGAGGTGCTTGAGGACCGTATCCAGTTTGATATCCTTTTTCTTGACGTGGAGATGCCAAAAACCGACGGGATCGATACGGCCAAGCAGATCCGTAAGTGGGACGCCCGGGTCAAGATTATCTTTATCACCAGCTATACCCACTACATGCGCAACGCCTTTGCTGTGCACGCGTTTGAATATCTGGTCAAGCCCTTTAACACGGCAAAGGTAAACATGGTGCTGACCGAAGTGTTTGATTTTATCGAAAAGGAGAACAAAAGTCACGATATTTCCCTGATGATGGGCGGCGAGCTAAAGGTCTTTGCCAGCAACGATATTTATTATTTTGAGCGCGTGCGGCGAAAGATCAAAATGTGCACCGCGCAGGGCGATTTTGAATTTAACGGCGTCCTGAGCGAGATTATGGAAAAGGTTCAGGACTTTGACTTTGAATACTGCCACAAAAGCGTGATTGTGAACCTGTTCCACTGTAAGCGCATTGCAGGCGCCGACCTGTATCTGGACAATGGCGAAACCCTGCCCATCGCCCAGAAGCGCGCCGTGGAATTTAAAGCGCGGCTGTTTGATTATATTGAGGAGAATTTTAAGCTGTTGTGAGAAAGGGCTTGGAGGATAGTTTAGGGGAAGAGTATGGATAAGTGGATTTATATACTGGATATGTTCTTGTCTTATGGCGTATCAGGTTATGTAATGATTAAATTTTTATCTGATTTATTTGAAAGAAAGTATAGTGGGAAAATTTACATTTTAGCTTGGTTATTATTTGTTGTAGTAGCTATTGCGTTTAATCTAACTGGTATTGCGATTTTAAAGAGTATATATGGAATAATTTCTGCATGTGCTTTGGGCTTGTTGCTTTTTAAAGCAAAAGATAAAAGAAGAATAGTAGGCGCAGGTGTCTTCTTTTTTCTGTATATGTTCATTATAGATACTTTATCAGTCTTATTCTTTACGGTTTTTAGTGGAAGAACAATAGAAACTGTTCGAAGCGATATAGTTTTGTTATTTATTTGTGGGTTAGGAAATCAAATTATGCTATTATGTTTTTACAAACCAATTGTAACATTAATGAAAAAGCATAAATTTGATATTATTACCTTACAGCAGAATTTGTTTTTGATAGTTCTGGCGTTATTTGAAGCTGCGTTGCTTATTTATATCATGAGTTTTATTGATAAGACTTCAAGTGGTTTAATGTTAACTATGATGATTGCGGGTTTTTTAGGCTTGGATACATATCTAATTTATCTTTTTGAAACTATCTCACAAAAGTATGAGCTCGAAAGAGAGATAGACTTAAAAAAGCAACAGGAAGAAATGCAAAATAATTATTATCATAGCATTGAAACACAATATGATCATTCACGCCGTTTGATTCATGATATGAAAAATCATATGCAAACTCTTGAGGAAATATATAGTGAGGGAAGCGGCATAGAAGCAAAACAGTATGCAAAAACGATTTTAGAGAGTATGGACGCTTTTTCGGGCCGTTTTAAATGTAAAAATCGTGTACTAACAATTATAGTTAATGACAAGATTTTAAAATGCGACGAACAAAGTATAAAAATTAATACGCAAGTAGAAGACTTAAACTTTGATTTTATAGACCCTTTTGATATGACCACAATTTTTTCAAATTTACTGGATAACGCAATTGAGGCCTGCTCAAAGGTTCCGATCGAAAGAAGAAAAATTGATTTAACGGTTTATAAGTTTAACGAATTTATAACAATCAGTATTCGGAATCCCTATAATGGCAAACTGGTTTGGGATAAAGACAGCCTGGTATCTACAAAGGGCGGGAAACATATGGGGCTAGGCCTGAAGAACGTGAAGTCGGCCATAGAGAAATACGAGGGCACAATGCAGCGAAAAAGTGATGCAGGTCGTTTCGAAGTAAAAATTTTAATGTCACCGGAAAGTAGAACAGACGTATAAATTTGTATTTGGAGCATGGATGATGTCAAAAAGACAATCAAAAGAGGCTTTAAGGTAAATTGGATTGAAGATATCCTCAGCAAACACTAAAATGATGAATATCAGCTGATGTATTCATTAATTTTAATGAGGTGTCTATTATGAAAAAGAGTAGCTTGAAAGATAAAATGCTAAAAGGTGTCGCGAAGTCAGCAAGACAGGAAGCAATAAAAAATGCTAATTCTGCCTGTTGGGTAATGCATCACCAAGACAAACTTCCCGAAAAAGTTAAGGATCTGCGTAAGTTCTAATGATTGGTCGGGGTGCAAAATGGACGGTTAACCGTCTGGTCGCGCACCGGATCATCGATTTAGATGATGTGGAAATTTACCAGTTTGGCCTGGAATCGGCCATGCTCAAAACGGTTCACTACGCTTCCATGCTTTTGGTGGGCCTGCTTTTCGGCATGCTGCCGGAGACCATACTCTTTTTAATTGTATATGCGGCCATCCGCGCCTATGCCGGCGGTTATCACGCCGATACACGCGGGGTCTGCTACCTGCTGTCATGGATCACAATACTTTCTGTTTTACTCATTGCCCGGTTCTGCCCGGCAGGGGCGGTTGCGGTGGTTACCGCAGCGCTTACGCTGTCCGCTTTTCCGGTGATCTACAAATGGGCGCCGGTCGAAAACAGCGCAAAGCCGCTGGATGATGCAGAGTGCACCCATTACCGGAAACGGGCGAGAAGAATACTGGTGGCTATCAGTGCTTGTGCGCTGCTTGCCGGACTGGCTTTTAACAGCCGGTTTGGGCTGGTCGCCGCGGAATGCCTGGGCCTTGAGACGCTGATGATGCTGCTGGGGCTGTGGAAAAATGGGCGTTAAGCCGAGGTATACAAGAGAACAGCAGGATGTGATTCAGGAAGCGGTGGAATGTGGTTTTGATGTGTCGCCGTATATTACGGAGGCCTTCACGCCAGACCAGATACGGGAAATTTTCTGGGGATTGATGACCGGTGTGGATGTGACCTTTTATAACGATCCTGAGTATTCAAACTGCCAGATGTGGCAAATACGGGAAGGACTTACAGGAAAGGTGGATGTATCGGTCTATGCGGATAAAAATCTGGATTGGAAAAAAATGTACCTGATCCGGATGGGTTTAGAGGAAGGGCTTGATGTATCGGAGTATGTGCGGCAGGGCATGGACCCGGAGCAGATCCGGGCAATTTTGCAGGGCTACCGTACCGATATTGATTATACGCTTTATGCGAAGCCCTGGTACACAGCTGGCGAAATGCGGGAAATCGGCTCAAAACTGATCCGGGAAGCGGTTCTGAACAGAGCGGAGGAGACGCCTGGCGCTGGCGGTATATTTAAGAGTATAAAAAAATAACAGGTGCCCAACTGCAATTTGGACACCCGCATTTTTTTATTCTACTGGGTCGTGGCTGAGTAAAAACAGAGTCAGAATTTCTTCTGCGTATTTTCCTTTTTCTGCTGGACAGCGTTCTAAAAGCTCCAGCAGTGCTGCGTACTTCGTCCCCATGTATTCTTTGGGGCCGTAGAGAATTGCGTCGGCGGACATTTTCAAAACGTCACAGAAACGATTCAGGCTTTTTAGAGAAAAGCCCTTAGTCCCCAGTTCTATATCGGCAAGGAAGGTTGGTGTGATACCGATTTTTCTTGCCAATTCATCACGGGACATGTTCAGAAATGTTCTTTGTTTACGAATACGAAGGCCAATCGCCTTATGATCTAGCTCTTGCATACAATTCCCCCTAAAAATAGTATTTACGCTTTTAGCTGTTGACTCCATACCATTGTGATATAAGCCGGTGGTTTATTTAAAAACCAGACACTTTTGCGCATTTTAATAGGACCACAGTAGACTTCTTAATTATATCCGCTTTTACCAGTAATTTCAAGTCTCTGTAAGAAAACTGAAAGGAACCGGAAAAAAGTACGGTATTCTCTCCCGAAGACAAGTTCAGGGGGATTTTTTTGTTTGTCGGAAATATTTTAAGTTGAAAAAATTTCGTACTCTCAGGCAAATTAATCGTGACAAAAAGTCGAAAAACCGGCAGGTTGCATATAATTCAAAATGTGATATAATGAAATGGATTAACGGAAAAAGGACGTATTTTTATGAATGTAAATTTTGAACATTACAAGGTCTTTTACTACGTAGCGCGCCATGGCACCATTACACAGGCGGCCCAAGCACTGTATATCTCGCAGCCGGCAGTGAGTAAATCGATCCATCTGCTGGAAAAGGAGCTGTCATGTGAGCTTTTTCACAGGAATCAGAAGGGGATGACTCTGACACCAGAGGGCGAAATGCTGTACGGACATGTGGCAAAGGCCTATGAGCAGCTGGCACTGGGTGAAAAAAAGCTCTGGGAAATGCTGAATCTGAACAATGGGGTGGTGCGGCTGGGCACCAGTGACATGATCGCCCGTTTTTTCCTGCTGCCTTATCTTGAGAAGTTTCACAGCCTGTACCCGGATATCCGCATCAATATGCAGAGCGGCACCACGCCTGGCACACGTGTTGCCCTGAAGGAGGAACGTATTGAGGTGGGCGTGGTATCCTCACCGGTGGCTGCCTCAGACGATATTGAGATTTACCCGATCCGGGAGATTCAGGACGTTTTTGTGGCGGGTCTGGACTACGCGCCCCTTGCCGAGAAGGTGCTGAGCTTTGAGGAGATTATGGCGCACCCCATCATCTGTACAGAGCGCAACACGGCCAGCCGCCATTATCTGGACACATTTTTCCTCAAACACAAGATCCATCTGGAGCCGGCCTTTGAGCTGGGGACTATGGAGTTAATCATGCCTTATGCGGAAAGAAACCTGGGTATTGGCATCGCAGTCCGTGATGTGGCGCAGGAGCGTCTGGAGCAGGGGAGTTTGATTGAGATCCGGGCCAAGGTGGAGATGCCGAAGCGGCAGATCTGTGTGATCAAGCGGAAAAAGGGTGGTATCTCCAAGGCAGCAGAGGCTTTTCTGGATATCATTTTGCCATAACTTTTGGTTATAAATTATATAAGAATATTTCATTTTACTTATGGCAACGAGAAGGGTAAAATCGTTACTGTACGAAAAATGAAAGGAAGATTTTATTTTGAAAAAAGGCTATTTATATATTGTCATTGCGACGTTGTTTTTCAGTTCAATGGAGATCGCCCTCAAAAGTGTTTCAGGCCAGTTCAACGCTGTGCAGATGAACCTGACCCGTTTTTTGATCGGCGGTCTTGTTTTAATTCCCTTTGCGCTCAGGACGCTTAAAAAGAAAAATGAACATCTGGATAAAAAAAGCCTGCTGCACTTTGCGGGATTGGGCTTTCTGGGGGTGGTGGTCAGCATGACCTTTTATCAGCTGGCAGTGGAAAATGCCAACGCCTCGGTGGTGGCAGTGCTGTTTTCCAGCAACCCGGTGTTTGTGCTGTTTTTCTCAGGCATTATCCTGCACGAGGTGATCAAGAAAAACCATGTAGCGGCCATTGTGCTGGAAATTATTGGAATTCTGGTGATTGTCAATCCTCTGCACACCGCCCTCAATATCGCGGGAGTGGTCATGGCGATTTTGGCAGCGGTGGCTTTTGCCCTGTATTCGGTCTTTTCTAAAAAGCAATGCAACCGCTACGGCGGCGTGGTGGTGACCTGCGGGAGTTTTTTATTCGCCAGTCTGGAAATGCTGCTGCTCATCGGACTCAGTCATGTGGGCCCGGTGGCGGATATGCTAAGCGGTAGCGGACTTGCTTTATTTGCCAATATTCCACTGCTCACAGGCTATACAGCGTCCAATATCCTTACGATGCTGTATATCTGTATCGGCGTGACCGGCGGTGGCTATGCTTTTTACTTCATGGCTATCGAAGAAACCTCGGCCAGTACGGCGTCGCTGGTGTTCTTCTTTAAACCGGTGCTGTCGCCTATTTTGGCAGTGCTGATCCTGCACGAAGCGGTGCCGGTCAACATGGTGATTGGTGTGCTACTGATCCTGGCCGGCTCTCTGGCGAACCTGCTGCCAGCGTTTGCGCACAGGGAAGAAAAGTCTGTGTCCCTGAGCACAGAGCAGGGCCGTTCCTAGCCTGTTTTATAAAATCTGAATGTTGAAGCCACAGAGAATCCCTTAAAATCTCTGTGGCTTTTTTTGTTAAAAATTTGCTTTTTAATTTAGAATTATTCTTGACAAGCTTCTTTTATCATGCTAGAATACACTCATCAAACAGTTAGAAAAAACTAACAAAAATAAATTTAATGAAAAGAGGTATCAACATGAAAAATTTAATTGGCAAAGAATTGATCGATTTTGAAGTACAGGCATATCACGAAGGTGATTTTAAAACCGTCACAAAGGAAGATGTTCTGGGAAAATGGGGCGTGTTCTTCTTTTACCCGGCAGATTTTACTTTTGTGTGTCCGACAGAGCTGGCGGACGTAGCGGACAATTATGAAGAGTTCAAAAAGATCGGCTGTGAAATCTATTCGGTTTCTGAAGATACCCATTTTGTACATAAAGCCTGGGCCGACACCACTGATACCATCAAAGGCCTTCCATACCCAATGTTAGGCGACCCGGCCGGCGTGCTGGCAAAATTCTTTGGTGTGCTGGTCAAGGAAGAAGGACAGGCGCTGCGCGGTACCTTTGTGGTGGACCCAGACGGCGTCATCAAGGTTTACGAAATTCATGACATGGGCATTGGCCGTAATGCTGAGGAGCTTTTGCGTAAAGTACAGGCCGCTCAGTTTGTAAGAGAACACGGCGATCAGGTCTGCCCTGCTAAATGGAAACCAGGCGAAGACACTCTGACACCAAGCTTAGACTTAGTCGGCAAGCTGTAAGAAGCAGGAGGGCGCCATGGATAAGATTTATGACTTGATTATTATCGGCGGCGGTTCCGCCGGACTCTCGGCTGGTATCTATGCTGCCCGGGCCATGCTCGACACATTGATAATTGAGAAAAACCAGCCGGGCGGCCAGGCTGTGAATACCGCAGAGGTGGTTAACTATCCTGGTATCCGCCGTACCACCGGCCCCAGCCTCATGGATGAAATGCACAAGCATGCCATGGATTTTGGCGCAGAGTTTGCTGTGGCCGAGATTGAGGGGGTGGACTTTAACGGAGAGGTGAAAGAGCTGCACACCAGCCGTGGCACCTACAAAAGCCGTGCGGTCATCATCGCTACAGGAGCCTCCCCGCGCAAGATCGGCTTTGTCGGCGAGAAGGAATATACCGGACGCGGCATTGCCTACTGTGCGACCTGTGACGGCGAGTTCTTCAGCGGCCTTGATATTTTTGTGCTGGGAGGCGGTTTTGCCGCAGCCGAGGAGGCTGTGTTCCTGACCCGTTACGGCAGAAGCGTAACCATTGTGGTGCGTGAGGATGATTTTACCTGCGCCCAGATGGTGGCAGACAAGGTTAAGGAGCACCCGGGCATTGAGGTGTGGTACAACACCGAGGTAAAAGAAGTGTCCGGCGATGATTTCCTGAAAAAGGCTGAGTTTTTTAACAATAAGACCGGTGCCACCTTCACCTATGAGAGCAAAGACGGCAAGCCCTTTGGTATGTTCGTGTTCGCGGGCTATGAGCCGGCGACCCAGATATTTAAAGATCATGTAGACATCGACGCTGAGGGCTATATTCCCACCAGTGACCGCATGGAAACCAATGTCCCTGGCGTCTACGCCGCGGGCGACCTGCGACCAAAGGAGCTGCGCCAGATCGTCACGGCTGTGGCCGATGGCGCTATTGCAGCCACCGCAGCGGAAAAATACGTGGCGGCAGAGCGGGAACGCCTGGGTCTGGCAGCGCCAGAACCTAAGGCAGTCAAAACACCGGCAGCACCAGAGCCGGAAGCGGAAGCGCCCCAGGGCGCGGAAGACGGTTTTATCCCGGCAGCCATGAAAGCCCAGCTCAAAGAAATTTTCGGAAAGCTCGAACGCACCGCGCGGGTGGTGACCATCATCGATCCAGCTGTGCCAAAAACTTTGGAAATGCAGGGCTTCTTAGAGGAGGTGGCAGCGCTTAATGACTGTATCCAGGTCGAGGCCTATAAAAAAGGTGAAGAGCCCGAGCTGGAAGCCGCCATGCATCTCGACAACCTCCCGGTTGCGGCCCTGTTTGATCCAGAGGGCCAGTATTCCGGCGTCAAATTCACCGGTATCCCCGGCGGACATGAAATGAATTCCTTTGTTCTGGCAGTTTATAACTTTGCCGGACCGGGCCAGGCAGTGGACGAGGCGCTCGCCAAACGGATTGCGGCCATCGACCATCCTGTCAATGCCCAAATCTGTATCTCTTTGTCCTGTCATTTCTGCCCAGATGTGGTGGCGGCCTGCCAGCGCATCGCTCTAATGAACCCGAACATTCAGGCGGAAATGATCGACACGGCTCTTTTCCCAGAGCTGAAGGAAGAATACAAGCTCATGAGCGTACCAGCTATGATCCTCAATAAACGGGATGTGGTTTTCGGCGCAAAGAAAATGAGCGAAATCGTAGAAATTTTTGAAAATCTGAAAAACTAAATCATTAAATCCTCCGTAAAGGCGGCCTTCGGGCCGTCTTTTTTTGTAAAGAAAACGACTTGCTGTGCAAGCGGCAAGGCAGGCTTAAGCACGGGCAGAAAAACGTTTGTCAGGGACATAACAGAGGAAAATTTGGCGGCCGTATCGTTTTCTGAAAGCGCTTGAATTTTAAACGCGCAACTTCAGTAATAAAATGACAGAAATGGTAAAAAAAGTGAAAAGGTATTTTGAGTTTGTTAGACTTATTATAAAGGTAATCAATAGTGGCGATTTGGCGCTTGCCACAAATATAAAGAAAATAAAAAGGTAGAAAAAATGAGAGAGAAGAGTAAAAAAACCATCAAAAAAAGGCTTCTGGCCCTCCTTCTGGTTTTCTGCATGACATTCCAGATGATTTCGTACAGCCCGGGGAACGTGGTGCGGGCTGAAGGGGAGATATCCAGATACTCTGCAGATATCATTAAAGACGGTAACTCGACCTATAAAGGGGAAGGAATAGATCCGGCAGAAAATTCTAACGCTGGTGCGTTTTCAAGTGTTAATATCAGCTTTAGCACGCCGGCTGGGGGATACACATCGGCAGAAGGCGCAGATACTTTATTTAAGCTGAAATTAAAGCCGGATTCAGCCTATTTACATCAAGAGTGGGGTAAAATTCCGGCGGATAAGCAAACAGATGCAGCAAATTTGCTTCAAGATGCAATGGAGGCAGATGCAGCAAACAAAGATGATAAATACAAAGCATTATCGCAATATATTGATGATAATGGCAATTTGCCTGAAATTAATTTTGATTATACCTTTGACACTGGTTTCCTTTGGAAAGAAAGCAGCAACCCGGGAATTACTTTAGGAAACGCACGTCAGGTTACCACGACCATTGACGGTTCAGAGGTAACTGTGGGAGAGTATACTTTCACTCAGGATGGTACTGCCGGTGCGTTAAAGCTTCATTTTGTATTTGAGTCCTTTGTCTATGGTGTAACAACTGCGATGGCGGGAATGAGTTTTACTTTGGGACTACAGGATAGCCTGTTTGAAGGTGGTAATCCTGTTGAGGTGAAGTGGGACCAGGTGACCAGCAGCCTTAACGTGGGTGAATGGCGCGATCCTAGTCTTCCGGATACCTTGGACGATAATTATACTATTGACAAAAGCGTTGTGAACAAAGTCGGCGAAACCAACAGTGTGGGCGATGCCATGTATGTGGACTATAAGCTTGATTTAACGGCAGAAAATGACGGCGATTTGCGAGGAAAAATTGTTGAGGACCTGCTGCCAGAGGGTCTGACCGTTGACTCTGTCACTCTGGGATTAAATGGTGCGGCGGAAAGCGGGATTGAAAGCGGTACTACGCCGGGTGACGGCACTTATCAGACGGTCACTGAAAGTGGCCGTGCGGGTTTCAGCTATCAATTTCCAGGTGGAGCGCCATTGCAGCGTGCGAGTCTGACCATTCGCGCGATTTTGACCGTTGAACAGTACACCGAATTTATGGAGAGCGGAACCGGCAAGCTTTGGAATTTTACCAACCAGGCTTTTTTGCGGGATCCAGCTAAAGATGGCCCCATCGCCCAGACAGAAGAGATCAAGACTGATATGGAAGCCACCTTTATGACAAAAGACGGGACACAGCGTGCCTATGACGGTAAATATTTTGACTGGGAAATCAATGTCAATACCCAGTTTAGCCATTTGTCCAACGCGTATATCATTGACAGCATCAGTAAAAACCAGCACACCTATGTGGATGGCGAGCCAATAAAAATTACCAAAGAAAGTGCCGCGCCAGTTGAGATGTCGCTTGAGAAAACGACAGATACAAATCTCATAAATAAAGCATATGCAGATTTAACCAATGCACTTTTACAGACTTCAGATAAAGCATTGTTGAATTCGCTGGAAACTTTGACCAATAATGGAAATAAAGCCATCTACTACGAAAGTGGTGACGCTCAAATCATGATCATCCCTTTCGATAAATATGAAAATGCGAAGGTAAAAATCAATTATGCGACACTGCTGAAAGAGCCGGATAAGGTGACACCATCCCTGAATTTGTCCAACAAGGTTAAAATGATCTGGAGCCACTACTGGTATGGTAATGGGATTGGCAAAGACGATTTTAACGTAAATATTGACATTGACAAGGGTGTTGCGGGTAATTATGATATTGTTCAGAAAACCGCTGATTTTCAGAAAGACAGCGGCACCATGGACTGGGTTTTCAAAATTAACCATTACCAGAAGAACGCCGAGAATGTACGGATTGTTGAAGACCTGAAAGCCCAGAATATGAGTCTGGCCGATCCTGCCGATCCCTCGAAAAACTGGACGTGCAAAGACCAAAATGGCAAGACGGTGACGGTCCACAACAGCCAGAGCCAGGGAACACCTTATTATGTGTATGACAACGCAAACGAGAAATTAACCTTTTATTTTGGCAATTTAACACCGGATAAATACTATGAGCTGCGTCTTCATACTAATGTGGATGGACAGATGGCTCAGGTAACAGATGACAAATCGTCGGTAAGCAACAAAGCAACAGTTTTGACTAAAGACAATGGAACAGACGTAGAGCATACGACTGAAGCTAAACAGGATGTGGATAATACCATTATCCAGAAAGTCAATACAGGCTACGACCAGGCGGCACATCAGGTGAAATGGACCATTACCGTTAACCAGAACAAGCTGCCCATCACTGATGGCACAGTCACCGATGTGTTTAATACAAATGATATGACCTTTTTAAATGTGGATGCTATCCGCAAAGACGGCACGGCCTTTACGCTGGATAAAGATAATAGGACAGCCAGTAAGAATGGCCAAACAATCGTCTGGTCTGCGGATGATAATCCTGTCTTTACCTTTAAAGATCAGACAAATGACGAGAGTATTTATGAGATTGATGTCACCACACAGTTGACAGAAGCCTTTATTAATAAGAATTTAACAACCAACGCTGAAAATAATGTTGTGAATACAGCTGTACTTCGGGGCCTTGTAAAAGGGATGCCGATCCGGGATAGCAAGGACATTGACCTGACAGATAACAAAGTATCCGATGACGCCACCGCGCCCATCGCCACAACCGCCCTTAACAAACACGGCCAATACGACAGCGGTACACAGATTATTACCTGGACAGCGGCCTTTAACGGCGGTCAGGCCAATATGAAGGACCGTGTGATTACCGAGGATTTAAGTGCAAACCCCATTCTTGAGCTTAAGCACCGCGATCCAAAAACTGGCGGTCTTTTAACAGAACCCGTTAAGGTTTATGAAGGAAAATGGGAAAACGGGAAAATTGTCAAAGCAAATGATACACCAGTGATTAAGGACAGAAGTGAGTTTACAGATGTTGCAGATCAGGGCTTCAAGTTTACCGTGCCGGATAAGTACGCAAATACAATCCTTATCTTTGAGTTTGACACCTATATTACCAATAGCGCTTCCAGTGCGGACGTCAGCAACACCATCAATCTGGAACCATTGTCCGGGAAAGATGCAGGGCAAGAAGTAAGTTCCGGTGCAGACGGGCTGGATTATTTTGATATTGATGAATATGCCAGCATCTCTGTCGGACCATATATTAAGGTTAAAAAAACAAGCAGCAGCCAAGACACCAGCGGCAAAAACCAGATCAAGCTGGGCGGTGCAACCTTTACTCTGACCGAGTATGTAGCGGAGGGGACACCATCTGATTATGATAATGCGACATGGAAGCCTTCAACCGTAGCGGACAAAAATCGCATTACCAACGAGGACGGACAGGCCAGTTTTGTCAACCTCGTTCCGACAGCAGCCCTGTACAAGCTTGAGGAAACAAAAGCGCCGGGCGGATATGACATTGATGCTACACAGGATTCACCAAAAGTATATTACTTTCGGTTTGTCAATAAAGGGGCGTTTGAAGCTGGAACGTATAAGCGCAGCAATGTTTCAATTAGCAATGGTACAGCATCATCTAATGAAACGGTTCTGGAAATTAACCGGACAGTCCTAAAAGGATTCTCCTTTGACCGGACAAACACCCCGACCGGAAAACTGGAATTTACAAAAACCGATGCTAATGGTGCAGGCATTGAAAATGTAGAATTCACCTTAGTTCGTGACGACAAAAAGGTAAAAGATCATACCGCGACCAGTAATGCCAGCGGAAAAGTCATCTTTGAAAAGCTGGACCCCGGTATCTACGCCCTCCAAGAAACCTCGGCGCCGGATCAGTATCTGCTGGGCGGTGATCGCAAAGTAACCGTGGATGAAAACGGCACGGCCACCATCGCTGCGGGAGAGGGACTGACGGGTGACACCACAGCCGGCTATAAAATCAGCAATCAATACGTCAGCGGCACCATCAAAATTAATAAGGTTGACAGCGAAAAAGACACGATTAAACTGCGAGGCGCGAAGTTTAAGATTTATTCCGGTGTATATGATAATAAGAATCAACTGATAGATGATGCCAATGATTCCGGTTATAACCTTATCGGAGAAGCCACCACAGACGGAAATGGCACAGCGGCCTTTAACAATGTACCCTATTCACCCAGCGGCTATACGATCATTGAGAGCGAGCCGCCGACAGGATATAAAGCAACAGCAGATAAATTGATTACAATCCAGGCGAACGCTGTGGCGTTTGAGAAAAATAAAAATTTCACGCATACTGTGGCGGATACAGTTGAAAACACCCGTCTGCGCTATGATGTGTCATTAAAAAAGACCAATGATAACACACCAACAGCGGAGGCTCTTCAAAAATCTTTTGAACTGACTTATACAGGTAATGATAGCTATGATACTTGGAGAGATGCAAGTAACGGAGTCCAAATAAAAGACAGCAAAGGTAGCATTAATCGTGATAATGGAAAAATAACAGTAACCACTAACGATCAAGGTGAACTCCAGCTCACCAACTTACCCTATGGTGATTATAAACTGACAGAAACCACCAACAATGAAGCTACCAATATCTACCAGAATCTGGACTTGACCATCAAAAAAGATCAGCTGATCGGCCATGAAACGACTAAGACAGCCCCATTAGTCCTCACAGCCAACGGCGGAACGAATACGGTTGTCAACAAACTGAAAAAAGCCAGTGAATTTAAGATTACCAAAACCGATGATAAGGGTGATAAGCTGAAGGATGTCACTTTCACATTGAAAGGGAAGGATGCCTACGACCGTGATGTAGATATGTCACAGACGACAGAAACAGACGGCGTGGCAACCTTCAAAGATATCCCGATTGGCGCAAGTAGCGGGGATACTGCCTACACACTGACGGAAACCCAGATCGGGATCGGCACCTCAGCGGATACGGATGGTTATACCACTGATTTTACAAAAACTTATAAGGTTTTTGTAAAACCTGCCGTTAATAATGACGTGACGATAGAAGTTAAAGATTCCGAAGACCAGGCTGTCACGCTTACAAATAATGGCGTTACCATCACCAACGAGCCGGTTAAGGGCACCATCAAGTTTACAAAAAAAGATGAAGATGGCAGAATTCTGAAAGGCATTGAATTTGAACTGCGCCGAGTAGTCAATGGCGTTGCCCAGACGACCGGTGAGGGTATGGTGTTTAAAGCGATATCTGGAGATAATGGAGCAGTCAGTTTTGCCAACATCCCCTACGCCAACTATAAATTGGTTGAAACAAAAGGCGCGGATAGTTCCGCCACAAAAGAATTCGATATTCCAAAATCAAAGTTGACAGTTACAAACAGTGGGACTGAAACGTTCAATTATAGCGAATCAGAAGTCACCAACACCCTGAACAAAGCCGGCATTACCCTGACCAAAAAAGACCAGGCAGGTATGCCACTTGGCGGCGTTGAATTTGCCGTTAAGCGTCAGGCGAGTAGTGAAGCTGATAATAAATTTAAAAGTTTTGTTTTAAATCCAAATGGAACAGAGTACTCCAATTATTACAAAAATGAGACTGAAGTATTAACCGCGACAAGCGCCGCAGACGGTACGCTAACCATCAGCGGCCTCGCCTACGGCAAATATAAGCTTGTAGAGACCACAAAACCCGATAACCCGGCAAGCGATGTAAGCGCTCCAGAAATTACCTTTACAGTGAACGAAAATGGTGAAATACAAGACTTACATGGAACTACAAAAGAAGGTAATAACAATATTGTCACCAACACCATAAAATACGGCTACATCAACTTGTTAAAACAGACCGATGATGGCGAAAATCTGCCAGGTGTAAAATTCGATATTTACAAAACAGATGCAGCCGGCAATAAGACAGGCAACGCTATCCTGACTCTGACAACAGATGAAAACGGCAAATTAGTCAAAACAGAAATGGAAAAAGACGGTGTCGGTCTATTAACCTATGGCAGCTATATACTGGAAGAAACCAGCGTGGACAATGCTTTTACAATGAGCACTGAGTCTTATAAATTTACCATTGATGACACGACAACTGGCGAAAAGGGTACCACCTGGATTTCCCCGGGAAGTACGAATAACGTCATTTATAAAAAAGCAAATGAAGGAGATCCTTCTGCGAACGAATTAAAACCCATCACCAACACCGCCAAACGCCAGTCCATCACGCTGACTAAAACTGGTAGAGATAACACAGCATTGACTGGCGCGGTTTTCGCGGTCTATGACGGCAACACTCTTGTGGCAGAACTGAAAGAAAGTACATCAGTTTCAGGAACCTACAACACCTTAAAAACAACGGATTTAAATTCCACAATTACCGATTCGGTTACAGAGAAGAAAACCATCACTGTCAGCAGTGCAAACATTGAAATCCCATACGTCAAAGACAACAAACTGCTGGCAGGCACCTACACCATCAAAGAAGTCAAACAACCGGGTGGTTATGTGTTGCCGGATGCTGGCAAGAGCGTAACGATCACAGTAGATAACGGAGATGTCGCAGCTACTGGAAATCTAACCAATGACCAAACCAGCTTCAGCGTAGAAAAACTCAGCAATGAAGTGGTTACGGCCGATTCAAATATACTATCCGGCGCAAGCCTGGAAATCCGTAAAGATAAAGACGGAGCAGCGGTATCGGATACCTTTAAATGGGTAAGTGATGGTCAACCTTACGCCGTAACCGGCCTGCCCGCCGGCACCTACTGGCTGGTAGAGACTGCCGCGCCTGATGGCTATAAAGTGGCAGCCCCCATTCAGTTCACTTTGGCTGATAACGGGCAGCTTTATAAAGGGGCAGAAATTAAGGATGAGAACAAGTTGGCAGACAACAAGCTCACCATGACCGACATTCGTGTCTACGGCCAGGCGAAGTTGACAAAAACAGTGACAGGTGAACCAGCAACAGACCCATCCGGTATTCCTTTTAGCTTGTACAAATATACCGGTCGGGCACCCGATCCGGATAATCCAGCAACAACAGACACTCTGATTGCCGATGGCTTGACGACCGATTCGACTGGCGTCATTGACACCACCAGTCTCACAACTGTTTTTAATAAAGAAACAACGAAGGCCTTAAGCGAAGGTCTGTGGACAGGCAAGTACTACTTCCGGGAACAGCCAAGCGACGATTTGGTTTATGACACCACCGATAACAATAATCTGGTGACATTTGAAATTACAGATCAAAATCACTATGCTGATACCGGTACACATGTAGAAAGCACTATGACGAACACTCGATTCATGACAAAAATAGCGTTCAAAAAATATGACACCACAGATGAATCCGGGATACAGGGCGTTACCTTTAAACTCACACGCTCAACAGATGGTGGAAGCACCTATACAGAAGTCGTCGAAGAAGTAGGTAGAGGCGGAATCGTCGTTACAGATGATAAGGGCGAGGTCACCGCACAGCTTTTGAAAAAAGGCAAGTACCAGCTGGAAGAAGTAAGAGCAGAAGGCTATAGTTCGGACGGCGCGTTTAAAGCGACTTTTGAGATTGACGATACTCATTATAATAAGAATAATAAGACATTTGAGCTTAATGAGACAACAAATTGGATGGTAACAAGCGGCAGATTTGAAGATAACAAAGGTATCGCCAACGACCGTCTCCCAGGCTCCATGACCATCACCAAGGTGGACGCCCAAAATAATACTAAATTAGACAATGCAGAATTTGCTTTGTATAAAGACGGCGGAGAAACACCAGTATTGACTGGAACAACCGGGAATACCTACGGCTATGATAATGTTAAGCTAAATCATACCGAAGCAAAAGGAAATGCCGGTGAGCTGAAAATCACCAACCTACCCTGGGGCCACTATAAATTGGTGGAAACAACCCCACCGGACGGCTATATCCTCAGTAGCACCCCGCTTGAATTTACCATTAAAGCAGGTCAGGTAGATTTTGGCGCAGTACAGAGTGCGGCCACAACCATTGAAAACGCCCAGAGTACCTTCACCCTCAACAAGGCAGACGCCACTAGTGGAACACTCGTCAACGGCGCGGCCTTCCAACTGACGGATGACAGCTTGACGGATGACAGCGATAAGAACAAAGTTATCTGGGTAACACCAGATAATACAACGCCTGTTAGCACCTGGTCGGACATCACCGGCATACTCGTCGCAGGCAAGACCTACACCCTCACCGAGACCAAAGCCCCGGACGGCTACGAAACAGCCGCACCGGTTAAGATTGTGATGGACAAACAAGGTGTTATCACGGTCACAGAAGGTGGAGATCACGCAAGTGTAACAAACAAATCAACCGTCACTGTAAAAGACCAGCCCATCGAAATCGGCCTTGAGAAAATTGACGCCGAAAGTAACGAGAAACTAGAAGGTGCGGTATTCAAGGTGACCGGAACCTTTGCCGATAAAGCGATAACTGAGATTGAAGTCACACCAGAAAGCTTCAAGGAGGAATTGAAGGGCCATCTGATCGCTGGTAAAACCTACAAACTGACAGAAACCACCGCGCCAAAAGGCTATGAGATGGCTGTGCTCGTTCAGTTTACAGTGGATGACACGGGCAAAATAGTCCTTGAAGACAGCCCGGCTCACGCAGCGCTTGATAATAACAATGAAACCATTGTCCTGAAAAACACGCAGAATGAAATCTTTATCCAAAAGACCGATGCGGATGGCAAGGCCATTGGCGGCGGCGCGGAATTCAGCCTGACCGGTGCTTTTGCGGAGGGAGAAACAGTAAAAACCATCAAGACAGAAGACAGTCAGCCTTACAGCCTCAAAGGCCTGCTGATCGCTGGACAGACCTATGTGCTTAGCGAAACCCGAGCGGCTGACGGCTACAAGCTGGAAACACGTCCGGTAGAGATCACCATGTCCACTGCTGGAACCATCAGCGTGGTAGCGGATACAGCCGGATCAATGGCAGAAGTAACGGCTGATGGCCTGACCCTGAAGTTTAAAGATCAGCCTATCACCCTGGGCTTACAGAAAACCGACGCCAATAACGGGAATAGACCGCTTAAAGGCGCGAAATTTGAGCTGACCGGTGATCTGGCAGACGAAAGCAAAACACACACCATTGATTTGACACAGAAAGAAAGTGAAAGCCTGTCCGCCCTGCTCATCGCTAGCACAGGCACAGAAAAGCATGAATACACCCTGACCGAGACCACCGCGCCGGAAGGCTACCAGCTTCAGCAAACGCCGGTAAAATTCACAGTGGACAAGGACGGTAGGGTGACCATCACTAATATTGACGCAGTCAAAGGATTTGCGGCCTTGACGGAAGACAAGCTGAGCCTGTCCTTTGCCAACACCCTGAAACAGGGCAACATCACCTTTATCAAATACGGTACCAATGACGAAAATGCTTTGAATGCTAAGGCGGAACTGTCCGGCGCGGTCTTCGGACTGTATACGGATGCCGGCGCGACAATACCGGTCAAAGATGCTGCCGGTACGGCATTCACCGCGACCAGCGGGGAAGACGGCAGCGTCGCCTTCAAAGACATCTATGTGGGCACTTATTACATGAAGGAAATCGCCGCTCCGTCCAGTTACACAGCGGACAGCACTGTCTATCAGGCTGTGATCGACAAGGATGGAAAATGTGACGGGATGCATGCTGTTGCGGGAACTGAGGTATCGAATGAAGCAATCCATGAGGTCACCAATCAGACGGTCCGCGGCAAAATAAGCATTGCGAAAACCGATTCCTTTGACGGCAAAGCCATCAAAGACATTGAATTTACACTGACGAAAAAGGATAAAGCGGGCAAAGATATCACGGTAAAAACCGGTAAAACCGATGAAAACGGCAATCTGGTTTTCAGCAATCTGCTGATGGATACCGAATATCGTGTTTACGAAACCAAAACCCACAGCGGCTATGTTTTGAGCACGGTGACAGAAAGTGTAACGCTGAGCACAGAAGAAACTAAAAAGGCCGTTGCCTTTACCAATGACCCCACCAAGCTGACCTTTAAGAAAGTCGACACCACGGGCGCGGGCCTGGCAGGCGCGGAATTCACTCTGTATGACGGCAGTCAGGAAAAGGCCACCGCCACCTCCGACAAGGACGGTATGGTTACCTTCCTGTATCTGGAAAAGGGCAATACCTACACCGTCAAAGAGACCAAACGTCCGGGAGAAGACTATCTCCCAAGCAGCACTGAGTTTAAAGCCGAGGTGGATAAAGACGGAACCTGTACGTTGAAAAACAACGATGAGACCGTCACCGAAGTCGTGAACGCCGACGCGGGTGTGATCACCGTGAACAAAACCGACGCTGACAGCAAGCCTCTGGCAGACACGACCTTTGTCCTGAAAAACGGCAACGGTGAGGTGATCCAGACACAGACCACCGGCGCAGACGGAAAGCTGGTTTTCGCAGACGTGCCCATGGGCAGCTACACCATTGTGGAAACCGCAGCTCCTGATCCTTACGCAGTATCGGGCGATGTAACCGCCGTTACTCTGAACCGGGGCGCGAACCAGAAGGTAAGCGTCAGCAGGGTCAACACCCTGTCACAGGTTATCTTCCACAAACGCGGCGTTATCACTGAAGGCTGTGCAGGTAATCTACAGCACGCACCCCTTGAAGGCGCTGTCTATGGTCTTTACCAGGATCCAGAATGTGCCACAGAACCAGTACACACCGCCACAAGCAGTAATCCAGGCGAAGGCTGCAGGGTTATCTTCACCGGCGTGGCCCGGGGCACCTGGTACGTGAAAGAGATAGAAGCACCACAGTATTACACGCTGGATACGACAGTCTACAAGGCAGTTGTTGACGGCGACGGACATTTTGAAGGACTGACCAATCTGGATGATACAAAGGTAGCGGATAACCGCGTCGTGGATGCGGCCGTCACCACCGATATTGTCCTGAAGAAAGTCAATGAACAGAAGCCAGATGAAGTACTGCCAGATTCCACCTACGGTCTATTCAAAAAAGTAGCTAAGACAGCGCCAGTACAGGCGCGGGCTTTCAGTCTCTTTGGTAGAGACAATACTCCAGAGGTAGAGGACGAAAGCGAATGGCAGAAAATTGCTGAGGCGACAACCGGCCAGGATGGTTATCTCCGTTTTGAAGGCGTGCTGATGGGGGTAGAATATTCTATTCGTGAGCTCAAAGCTCCCGAGGGCAGCCATGTCTCCGAAAAGCCTGTAAACATCAAGTTTGGTGTCAATGATGCGGGTACACCTGTCATCGAGAGTATTGATCTCGGACTGGCAGATCCCAACGACCCGAACAGCGCGCCAACCGCAAGCGTTGATCCTGAAACAGGCGAGATTGTCTGGCTGGAACCGTCCATTGTGGCAGAAATATCCAAGACCGATATGAACGCGAATCTGCTGGCAGGCGCCAAGCTGCGCATCACTGTCAAGGATGAGAACGGCGCCTATGTGCCGCTGATCCGCGAAGACGGCCAGCCCGTCGAATGGATATCCGGCGATCAGCCAGAAACCTTTGTCAAGCTGATGAAAATAGGGAAAGACTACCGGCTCGAAGAGATCGAAGCGCCTTCAGGCTATAAGCTTGCAGCGCCCGTTGACTTTATAGTTAAATCACCAGAGCAGGGCGTCGGCCCAGGTGAAAATCTTTCAGAACTGGTTGTTCTGAAAAATGAACTCACCAGCCTCTTCATCAGCAAAACCACCATCAACGGAACCGACGAGCTGCCAGGCGCAGTCTTGACGGTCTATGAAGCAGCCGAAGATGGCAGCATCGTGCGCGATGAAGCCGGAAACGAAGTTGTCGCGCGGACCATCGCAGGCGAAAGCCTGAGCTGGACCTCCGGCACAGAGATGAAAAAATCGAGGGTTTGCCGGCCGGCGCCTATGTCCTGCGGGAAATCACCGCGCCGGACGGCTACGAGGTTGCGGAGGAAATCACCTTCACCCTCATGCCAGATGGCGCAGTGACCGTGGGCGGCGAAGCCTGTGAGGGCAACATTGTCCGCATGCAGGATAAGCCGGCCCCGGAAACCGTGACACCCGGTGTGCCTGACAAGCCACAGACATCAACACCCAATAATCCAGAGATAAGCGGCGGCGCAGACACCGGTATTGCCGGTTTGGTCAACCCAGCCACTTTCTGGGGCGTAATGGCACTGCTCAGTGTCACGGCGCTTCTGGTCTGCAGCGTTGTTGTCTGGAGAAGAAAACGCTGGTAAGACAGTGAATCAAACTAAATAAAAAGAAGGGAAGCAGACACAGCTTCCCTTCTTTTTTTGAAAAAATATAATTCTTCGTTCCATCAGCTAATAAACAGAGCGCAGCAAGACGCCCCCCGGATAAACGTATCCAAGGGGGCGTCTCATAAAATATATGAAAGGTAAAGGATCAGGCTTCTTCAACGATGACTTCGGCCTCGGGGGCGTTATGCCGGACAGATTCGATGCCCTTCAAACAGCTGCCCTTTTCCTTGTAGCCGGCGGAGACAGCGATGATCTCGCCGTTGCTGGCTTTCAGGTGGAAGCGGTATTTACCGCCCTTATCCAGGTACAGCTCAAACTTTGGATTTTTAGCGGGCGCCGGCTCTTTGGCGGTCTGGTCTTCCAGGTGCGCGCCCTCCGCGTTTTTCTTGACAGACTCCACACCGTGCTTGCAGGTGGTCAGGCTGGAGTACACCTCAGACGTCGCGATCACCTCGCCATTTCTGGCTTTCAGATGAAAGGTATAGCCGGATTTGACCGGCTTGATAACAAATTTTCCCATGACAAAAACCTCCCGGGCTCAATTTTAAAATGAAACAAATGTTTAATTTAAGTATACCACAGGAGCAGTTAAGGCGAAGAACGTTTTCAGTAGAAAAGGAACAGGTTTGGTAAAAAATGGAGAACGGAGAATTACAGGAACAAAATGGCATTGCATTTTGACTGGAACAGCGGCCTATGGCCGCTGTCTTAATCGTTTTTGCCTGAGCAAAAGGGTTCTTTTAATTTTCAATTCTGCAATTATTAATTAAATTTTTACCGTTCTGTCCCCAAAAAGAACAGTGCTACTGTGCCGGGGCCGGAGTGTGCGCCGATGACCGGGTCCACCCAGTTGATGACAATTTCTTTGGGATGGTACTTTTCCTCGATCTTTTTGGCTACGTACTGGGCGTCCTCCAGGCAGTCGCCGTGGGTGATAAAAATAGACTGCTCAGACGGGTTGATGGCTGTCTGGTCCAGCCGTTCCACCAAAGCGTCCAGGGAGCGCTTACGGCCGCGCACCTTGGTCACAAAGATCAGCCGCCCCTCGTTGTCCATGTGCATGACAGGCTTGACGTTTAAGAGTGTGCCGAAAATGGCCACAGTGCCGGAGACACGTCCTCCGCGCTGTAAAAAGAACAAATCGTCCACAGTAAACCAGTGGCAGAGGTGCAGGCGGTTTTCCAGAAGCCAGTCGTTGACTTCCTCGATGCTCCTGCCTTCCTCCCGCAGGTTCGCCGCGTGGTAGACAAGAAGCCCTTCGCCCAGAGAAGCACCCAGGGTATCAACCGCGTAAATCTTGCGTTCAGGATATTTCTTTTTCAGCTCCTCCAGGGCCAGGTAGCCAACCTGATAGGTACCGCTGAGGGCGGAGGAGAAACCGATGTACAGAACATCCTTGCCGTCCTGGAGCAGGCTTTCAAAAAGCCGGGTACAGATATCGCTGCTGATCTGGGAAGTGGTGATTTCCTCCTTGTTGCGCATCATGGTATAGAACTGGGCCAGATCGGTGATCTCACCCTTGGTATAGCTGTAGTATTCTTTTCCCCCGACTAAAAAACGTAAAGACAGAATATGCAGACCGTAGCGGTCAATGATGTCCTCAGGCAGGTTACAGGAAGAATCTGTTACAATTTCAAAGCTCATGTTTTCCCCTCCGATTGTATTGAAGTATTAGTGATTAATAGTAGTTTTAGTTTATCATAAGGAAAGAGATTTAGCAACGATCAACTAAAAAAACGGGCTTTGCCCGTTTTTTAATAAGATTTTTCCTTAATGATCCCTTTCCGGTAGGCCGAGATCAGCATTTCCAGATCGTGTACCTGAGCCTGGATGCTCTTGCCGATGTCGGTATCCTTGACGCGCTTGCGCTCAAGGGTGGTTTCCACCACCTGGCGGGTAGATTTAATATCCACGCCCTCGCGGATCGCCATATCGACCGACTCAAAGGGCCGGTGGCTGATGAGGGTGAGGCCGTAGGAATTGTAAGTCAGGGTGTAGCCCGCGATGCCTGTGGTTTTCTGGTAGGCTTTGGCAAAGCCGCCGTCGATGACCAGCTGCTTGCCGTTCGCGCGGATAGGGCTCTCGCCTGAGCCGGCCTTTACCGGCACATGACCGTTGATCAGGTGTCCCTCTGCCGGGTCCACGCCGAATTCCTTGAGGATCATGACCGCGATGCTCTCGTTGTCGTCAATCCTTGTGTAGAATGGGGTGTAGCGCTCCTTGTGCGGGGTTTTATCGTCGATGAAATACCGCTCAAAGGTAGCCATCTTGTCCTTGCCGAAAAGCGGGGAATCCTTGTTGCACCACAGGTACCACAGGAAGTCCGACTTGTTCGGGCATTCCTCACTGTCGCCGAAATAGGCCTCGCGGGCCATCTGGTCGTATTTATCCATGAGAGAGCGGCCGGAATAATATTTGTTGTTGATCTTTTTAACCTTAAAGGTACCGTCCTCGTTCAGCAGTACGCAGGCGTGGAACAGCAGGTTGTTATTGTACACCAGATACATGCTGCCCTTAGCGTACATAAAGCGGATGTGCTTCTGAAGCTTTTCGCTGTGGCGGAAGGTATAGCACAGCTTATCCACCACGATCTGTTCCTCCTCGCTCAATTCCCAGGGTTTTTCGTGGTCGAGGGTGGGGAAGTTGGTGTCGTTGAGTTCATAGACCACGCCGTCCACTTCGACAGTCTTGTTGTCATCGCTGATTTTGCGCAGCAACAGCCGGTCGTCCATCTCATATTCGGGATGGCGGGAGATCAGCTGGTCCTCCAGCTTGAACTGGATCATGCTGATGGCCTTGTGCATGCGGGTCATGAGCATGATTTCCGCGTCGGTCTCGATGTCGTCCGGGCTCACCTTTGGGGTGAACTGCTGGCACGGGTCCTCGCGGTATACGCGGTTGGCAAAGGTGGCCAGGGGCAGCAGGTTGATGCCGTAGCCGGTTTCCAGAGCGTCCATGTTGGCGTAGCGCAGGGCAATACGCACCACATTGGCGATACAGGCAGCACTGCCCGCGGCGGCGCCCATCCACAGAATATCGTGGTTGCCCCACTGCATATCCAGGGAGTGATGCTTCATGAGAGTGTCCATGACCACGTCCGGCCCAGGCCCACGGTCAAAGATGTCCCCGATGATGTGCAGGTGGTCGGTGGTCAGGCGTTTGATAACGCCGGAGATCTCGATGATAAAGTGCTCGGCCCGGCCATATTCCACCAGGCTGGCGATGATCTGGTTATAGTATTCCTTTTTATTGAAGCGGTGCTCGTCCTCCTGCAAAAGCTCCTCCATCACATAGGCAAAATCCTTAGGCAGAGCCTTGCGCACCTTGGAACGGGTGTATTTGGAGGCAGCGGCCCGGCAGACCTTAACCAGCCGGTAAATGGTGAGCTCATACCAGTTGTCCAGGTAAGGGCCCTTCTTTTCCTTTTTGATAAGGTCCAGCTTTTCGCTGGGGTAGTAGATGAGCGTGGTCAGCTCTTCCAGGTCTTCCAGGCTGACCGTGCTGCCCAGCTCGTCCATGACCTTGCGGCGGATAGCGCCAGAGGCGTTCTGCATCACATGGTTAAAGGCCTCGTGCTCGCCGTGAATATCGGTCAGGAAATGCTCTGTGCTCTTAGGCAGGTTTAAAATCGCCGTCAGGTTGACCACCTCGCCCACAGCGGTGGTGATGTTGGGAAAGCTGCCAGACAGCAGCTCCAGATATTTTTTGTTTTTTTCAAGCTCGGCTTTTGTAAAGTTTTCCATAGAATGCTCCTTAAAATTCTCTATATTTTCACAATATTTCTGGGAACCTTTGCAATATATATACCCATTATACGCCTTTTTCATTAAAATTCCAATAGAATAAAGAAGAATTCCTTGACAATTCTTTAACGAAAGGTTGACTAAAGAAAAACAAATAAAAGCCGCGAAACCGCCGGTTAAACGATTGTCACAGGCTGGTTTTTGTGGTATGATTTTTACTAAAATAGATTGATTGTGGACGGAGTTATCATGGAGAAAAAATTAATCGAAGCGGTAGAAAATATCGACGAGCCCCTGGCCATCCGCCAGGTGAAATCCCTGCTCGCGTCAGGGAAAAACCCAAAGGAGATATCCAATGACCTGAACTTTGCCCTCCAGCGCGTGGCCAACCGCTACGAAAAGGGCGAATACTACATCGCGGACCTTATCATGGCCGGTGAGCTGGTGTCCAGCCTGCTCAAAATATCGGGCATGGAATCCGAGCGCTCAAGCCGGCAGGCCCCGGCGGGCAAGATCGTGGTGGGCACTGTGTTTGACGATATCCACGATGTGGGCAAAAACATTTTTGTCAGCATGCTGCATTCCGAGGGTCTGGAGGTCATCGACCTGGGCACAGACGTCCCTACAGAGGAGTTCATCCGGGCGATCAAAAAAGAAAAGCCCCAGATACTGGGCATCAGCGGGATTCTGACCTCGGTGGTGGAAAACATCAAAGTAGTGGTGGAGGCCATCACAGCGGCCGGACTCCGGGATAACATCAAGATCATCCTGGGCGGCGCCATCGCGGGCAGGGAATACGCCAAATATGTGGGTGCCGACGCCTTTTCAAGCGACGCCATCGAGGGCGTTTCCATCTGCAGAGAATGGCTTACCCAGGAGTAAGAAACCATGCGTAAAATTTTATACCTCGATATCGTAAACGACATAAAAGGAAAAATCGAAAAGGGTGAGATGAAGCCCGGCGACATCCTGCCGTCGGAGCATGAGCTGTCCGAGTTTTATGACGTCAGCCGCACCACCCTGCGCAAAAGTCTGGCGCTGCTGGTCAATGAAAACTATATTTACACCATTCCGGGCAAGGGCAACTTTGTCTGTGAGCCCACGTCCAACCATTACCAGTTTTACTTTGACGAGGTGGACAGCCTCAAGGGACAGATCGACGAGGTCAAGCTCATCAAGGTGGGCGTTGTGTCGCCGGGGCGCAGGCTCATGCGTGAGCTCAAGGTCGGCTCCTTCGATAAGGTGATCCGCGTCCAGAAGGCCTTTTACATGGGCAAGGACGTGGTGCAGTACAGCAACATCTACCTGCCTTATCAGAAGGGAAACCCCATCGTGGAGGATGTCATCAATTTTGCCAATTTCCACGGTATTATGGAAAAGTCCAAGCTTCAGTTCCAGCTCAAGAAAAAGCTGCACATCGAGATCGTACAGCCCTCCCACGAGGTGCGCGGCTATCTCAAAATTCCAAGGGAGGAGAGCGTTTTCCTCATCTCCCAGTGCATTCTGTCTGTGGAGGACGGCATGCCCATCAGCTATAATGAATTTTATATCCGGAAGGATTATTTCTCCATCGACGCTGAAACGGTAATCTGAAAATTTAAGAGGTAAAAGAAATGACATGGCATTTGGAATTTGAAATCTATTCAGCGGTAATCATCGGGATCATCATGGTCTACTATTTCAGAGGACCGCGTGTTCCCACCTGGCAGAACCGCATTTACGGCGCGACCCTTGTCATTTCCATGGCCTTTATCCTCACCAACATTGTGGCCACCCTGCTGGTAGAACACCTGACGCCCGCAAACCTTGGGCTGGCCGTTTTTTTCAACAACCTGTACCTGATTTTTTTGCCCAGCATGCCCATGATGGTGCTGCTCTACGTGATCTCCATCATTTATCAGGAGTTCTGGCACAAAAGAGCCCTGGTCATTCTGGCGTTTTCAATGTATTTTGTTTACCTGATTCTGGCCCTGTCCAACCCGCTGACGCATTTTTATTTCACACTGGATCTGGAAAACGGCTACGTGAGGGGAGCCGGCAACCCGTTTACGCACGTCAGCTCCATTTCCTATATCCTGTGCGCCGCGGTTATCGCTGTCTATAACCGGAAGAAAATCTCAAAGCTGGTCTTTACAGCGCTCTGTGCCTTTATGGTGCTGTCGCTGGCCGCCATCCTGCTTCAGTTTGTCTTTACAGGCTACATCCTCACCGGTGTGGCCTGCACCTGCTGCATTCTGCTGGTGCATCTCTCCACCCAGAGCAACAGCCTGGTCAGCGACGAGCTCACCGGCACCTTTAAGCGACAGGTCTTTCTGCAGATGATTGAGATGCATCTGAGGGACGGAAAAAAGGGAGATATCATCGCCCTTGCCCTGCGGGATTTCAAATTCGCCAACGAGGTTTTCGGCGTCAAAACCTGTGACCGCCTGCTCAAGGAGGTTGCCGGATTTCTGAAAGAGCTGGCCCCCACCGGCCGGGTCTACCGTTTCGACGGCGATGTGTTCTGTATCGCAGAGCCGGGCGGCGAGGAAAACACTGACAGAGTAGTGAATATCATCGTCGACCGTTTTAGAAAGCCCTGGCATTTCCAGGGCATTGACTACAGCCTGAACTGCAGCCTGGGTGTGGTGCCCATGGGCAAAAGCGGCACGGAGACAGTGGACGAGATTGTTTCCGCTGTCGACTTTGCCATTCAGGAGTCCAAGCACCGTGAAAACGGCGTGGTGCGCGGCGGCGAAATCTTTAACGAGAAATTCAAGCGTAAGAACCACATCCGCGCCATGCTCGCCTACGCCCTCGAAAACGATGGCTTCGAGGTGCATTACCAGCCCATCTACGCCCTCGATAAGAACCGCTACGCCAGCAGCGAGGCTCTGGTGCGCATGCGCGACCCTGAGTTTGGCCTCATCCCGCCTGACGAGTTTATCCCAATGACTGAGGAGAACGGCATGATCGTGACCATCGGCCTCATTGTGTTTGAAAAGGTCTGCCAGTTTATGGCTGCACAGCCCTATACCGAGGGAGGCTTTGAGACCATCGGCGTCAACCTCTCTGTGGTCCAGTGCATGCAAGAAAGCCTGGCTGATGACCTGATCGCCATTATGGAGCGCTACCAGCTGCCGCCCGGACGCTTTAAGTTCGAGATCACCGAGACTGTGGCCGCGGCCTCCATGTCCACGCTTAAAAATACCATGGACCGCCTTATCGATTACGGCTGCGCCTTTGCCCTGGACGATTTCGGCATCGGCTATTCCGGCGTCACCAATATGCTCAACCTGCCCTTTAAGTTCATCAAGCTGGATAAGAGCCTGACCGACCGCCTTACTGGCGAGCCCAGGACCAGGATGGCCGTAGAGGCCATCATCCGCCTTATCCACCGGCTGAACATGCGCGTCATTGCCGAGGGAGTGGAGGTGGCCGAGGAGGTCAGCATCCTGCGGGAAATGGACTGCGACTATATCCAGGGCTATTATTTTTCAAAACCACTGCCCGAAGCAGCATTCACAGCCCTTGTCAAAGAAGCGGCGGAGAAAATGATATGTCATCAAAACCTATAAAAAAGCCAGCAGAAAAAACCGTCTATTTCGCCTGTCTGGCCGTTATGCTCATCCTGATCGCGTTCATGGGCCTGCACGGGCTGGTCACCGGCCAGGTCGAAAACGCCCGCGTTCATACCGAGCTTTCCATGAGCCTCGTCGACCAGGACGTGGACAGCCTGCCCTCGGGTATTTACATCACCTCTGTCTTTACCAATCTCAAGGACGACGTCAGCTATTCGCCCCTGCAGATTTTTTCCATCTCTGTTCTCAGCACAGCCGTGCTGGTATTCTGCCTGGTTTATCTGCTGGTGCTCATGATCAGCCGGGTCAAAAATTATTCCAACATGATCCTGGGGGCTGTGGTGTTCCTGATTGTGCGCATGTTCAGCGTGGACATGGCTGTTACCCTCGAGGCTTTGTTCGGCCTGCCCTTTAACACCACCCTGGCCGTCATCTTTTACGGCGCCACCCTCGACGCCTGCTTTCTGCTGTGCCTGACGGTGGAGGAACAGACAAAGGGCAGGATAAGGCTCAGAACTGTGGTCATTCTGGCGGTCTATTACGCCGCTGTGCTGGCCGCCATCGCCTTAGTGTCCAAAAACAGCCAGACCCTGTACCTGGAGCAGCACATCCGCCTGGGCATGTTTTATCCTCTGATCTATATGTATGCTCGGCTGTATTGTCTGGTGGAGGAGAAAATTCCCCATATCCGTCCCGCGCTGGTGGGCTACGCGTCCATTATCGTGGGCCTGTTCGCAGACACCATGTACCTGTCCGGCTGGGCTACAGCCGATATGTATATGCTGTATCCTGTGACCCTGTGCCTGCTGCTGATGTGCATGATCTACATTTATTACCAGCGTGTCATCGAGATCCGGCAGCAGGAGGCCATCCGCATTGCCAATCTGTATAAGGAGATGGAGCAGAAAAGCGCCGATATGATGGTCAGCCAGCTCCAGCCCCATTTTATGTTCAACACCCTCCAGGCCATCCAGGTGCTGGCCCGGCGGGACACCCGGCTGGCCGACAAGGTTATCTTCACCTTTTCCAACTATCTGCGGTCAAACCTTGACTTTGTCAAGATCAACCAGCCTGTGCCCTTCGACAAGGCTCTGGTACCAGTCCAGTGCTATGTGGACATTGAAAAAATCCGGTTTAAAAACCGTTTCGACGCCGTATACGATATTGAGGCCACCGATTTCAGCGTGCCGCCGCTGTGCATCCAGCCCCTGGTCGAAAACGCGGTCAAGCATGGCGTCTGCCGCAAGCCTGAGGGCGGTACGGTTACCCTGTCCACCCGGGAGCATCCCGATCATTACGAGGTCGTTATCACTGACGACGGCGTGGGCTTTGATACTGAAAAGCTGTCGGAAAAAAAGGACGGCGGCATTTACAACGCCCGTTTCCAGCTCACGCATATGCTGGATGCGGTGCTGGTTATTGAGAGTGTGCCCGGCCAGGGCACTGTGCAGCGTGTAAAGATTCCCAAGAAAGAATAGGAGACGGACATGAAAGTGATCATCGTAGACGACGAGAGCTTTGCCATCGAAGCCTTGGAATATGTATTGGAGGATATGGCGGACGTGGAGGTGGCAGGCACCTTTGAAAACACCGACGACGCCCTGGATTTTGTCAGCAAAAACCATGTGGACCTGGCGTTTCTGGACATTGAGATGCCTGGCTTTACGGGTATCGAGCTGGCTGGCTACCTGAAGGACGCCGCGCCAGACATCCGCACGGTTTTTGTGACGGGCTACAACAATTACGCCCAGCAGGCCTTTGACGTGGAGGCTGTGGGCTACATTCTCAAGCCCTTTACGGCTGAGCGGGTTCAGGCGGTCATTGACAAGGTCAGCCGGACGGCTTCTCAGAAACCGGAGAACGACGTGGTGTTCCGCACCTTTGGCCGGTTTGATGTTTTTGTCAGGGGGGAGCTGCTCATTTTTAAGAGCCAGAAGGCCAAAGAGCTGGTGGCCCTGTGTGTGGACCACCGGGGCGGCGTGGTCACCATGGAGGAGGCCATCGACAAGCTGTGGGAGGACCGGCTTTTTGACGAAAAGACAAAGAAGCTTTACCGCAAGGCGGTCATGATCGCAACGCACACCTTTGAGGAGGCTGGCGCGCCGGGGATTTTTATGACACGGCGCGGCCTGTGCTATATCGAGCGGGATAAAGTCTACTGCGACTACTACAAGCTTCTGGAAGGCGAAATCCTGCCGAAATCCCCCTTCACCGGCGAATACCTGTTTGAGTACTCCTGGGCCGAAGAACGCGTGCCCGAGATCTGGGAGATTCAGAAGATGGTAGAAAAACAGCAGGAAAAACCGTAGGGCACGACGCCCCCGTCGTGCCGCCAACAAGAGGGGAGGTAGAGGAGAATTGGCGCTGTCCGCGGATTAAAAATGCCCTCTCTCATGCGCGAACGACAACCTGCGGAAGTCGTTCCCGAAATCGACCCGGGCATTGTTTTAATCCTCGGACAGCTCAGGCAGTTATTTGAGACATCGCCCAATACAGCACCGAAATGCCAGAACATCCCTCCGCTCGTCTCCGAACTTTATAAATGGATCAAGCATCGTTCGTATTGCGGCCAAAGGCCGCAATCCTCAATCAAATTTTTTAAAGAAAAATTTGCACAATAACCTTCCACTTTCCACCTTCAACCTTCCACCTGTTTAAGGAGTAGCGGAAGTGTAGCGTTTCCAATTGTATAATAGGTTCATCGTTAAGAATAAGTCATTGTTAAGAGGCAGCAATGATTAAAAAAATTAGAAGTATTTATACAGGAGGAATTTAAAAATGAAAAAGAAAGCTTCGTTATGGATTAGTGGAATTACCACAGTGGCAATGCTGGCTGTGGCTGTTGGGTCGTTTGCGGCATGGGATACGTTGACGGGAAAATCAGACAATTTGCAAGTACAGACAAGTACACCTGTCGTCTTATCTGTCGATAGTAAAACAGATGGTACTGAAACAGGGACATTTAAACTTGTTCCTAAAGATGCAGTTACAGATAGTACTTCTGAAAAAACAGAAGTAAAAGTCGGAGAGATGACGGTAGTTTTAAAAGGTACAACGGATGCAAAAAAAATTAGTTCTATTAATCTTGTGTCAGGTGTTTACGATACAGCAGAGAGAACAGGTACGGCCAACGAAGAATTTAAGGTTATATTAAAGAAAAATGGTGGAAGTGATGAAGTTACACAGATTACGCCTGATGAGTTAAAAACAGCCGCAGATACTGGTATAAAATATGATGTTTATATGGCTTTTGCTAAAGATAATGCCGATGCAACAGCTGTTGATACACCGACAGATAAATATGCAAAAATAGAGATTACTGCAGTAAAATAAAAAATAAAAAACGACAAGTTTTAGCGGTGGCTTCTTAGTTCACCGCTAAATTTTTTAATGAAAGATGAACTTAAATGATGAGTGGGGATAAAGTTTATAAAAGAGATAAAAATGTTTATCGGAAAACATTGAAAGTGTTCATAAATATTTGCATAATTATTTTGGGGATTTTAGGAGTAACATATACTCTTTTTGTAAAACTAAACCCCACCGACACCCCAAAATTCTTCGGCTACAAACCCTACGTCATCTTAACCAACAGTATGGTCCCCACCTTGCCGGTCGGCTCGCTGGTCATCGACCACGCCATCGACGAGGATGACCCGATTCCGGAAAACACGCCCATTACCTTTAAGGCCGAGCTTCAGGGGCAGGAGGTCTTTGTCACGCACTATTTCCGTTACATTGACACCAGCGACGGCTATGAACGTTACATGACACAGGGGGAGGGCTATCAGGAAGGGCAGTATGACGAGTTTGAAATCCACCGGGAAGACATTGTCGGCACTTATGCTTTCCATATCCCGTACCTTGGCCGCGTTGCCCTATTTCTCCAGAGCCCGGCGGCGCTCACCATGTTTTTGCTCTGGGGATTTATCCTCATGATGGAGCACATGGTCAAAAAATGGCTGTCGTACAAATATCCCGAGGATGAGGAGGATCTCATGAAGCCCAAACACCGGGTCAAAGCCAGGGGTGTCAAACCGCCGAAAGGCCGCTATCTGCGGGGGGAAACACCAAGACACCGTCCACCGTCTGCCCCGCCGCTTAAACGCCCCTCCATGGACGAAATAAAGGGTTAAAACACGCATTCAGGCAGAAAAAGGGAAAAGATGTTACGATAAAACCAGAAGATTGAACAGGAGGTGCCCCGTCACTTTCCACCTTCAACCTTCCACTTGAAAAAGGGTGGTGCTTCATATGACCAGAAAATGGAAAATCATAAACAGCTTGATCGCATGGCTGATTTTCTTCAGCCTGGTTCAGCCTGCCTATGGCGCCTGGGATACCCTCACCGCCGAGGTCACCTTCACGGCCCAGACCGGTACCTGGAGTACAAACCCGACCCCAACGCCAACAACGGAAACGAACGATGTCCAGCCCGCCGCCGCTTCCGCAGCCCCGCAGCCGTCCGATACCCCGTCGGCCGCCGCAGCGAAGGTAAGCGAAGACACTCAGCCGGAAGACACGGCATTCGAAGACACAACGCAAACCGAAGACCCGTCCTCCGAGGCCGCGCCAACCCCGTCCCCCGCCCCAGACCCATCGCCAGAATCCCCAATCCCCTCTCCCCAGCAGGAAAATTTGCCAACAGAGTAAAAAAAAGACTTTACAAACGCCAGGGAATTCGTTATAATAGACAAGCATTCAAAAAGTGATCCCGTAGCTCAGCTGGAAGAGCGCTACCTTGACATGGTAGAGGTCGTTGGTTCAAGCCCAATCGGGATCACCATTTATGAGTATTTACGCAGGCTGCGGCCTGTGTTTTTTTATGCAAAAAATTCTTTCCCGAGGCTTTCCCGGATTCGCTTAAAATGGGGATTTGGCCAGATTCAGACCTTTACGGCCCTTTCTTATAATGCTAGAGAAAAGGCCGTTTTTAAGGTCGTTGGTTCATATGAGCTTCAGCAATATTCAGCCGATGCTTTTGTTGATCGGAATAATATTGCCACCCGGTGCGGCGTTCTCAGAAAAATTTATTTCGTCATAAAAAGAATCGGTCAAGCCTCCGGTGGCATCGCGGAGACTGTTGAGCACATGGATGTAGGTTTTTAATGTCGTGTTGATATCTGCATGGCCCAGCAATTTTGAAATAACCAGCGGTTCAACGCCTTCCTCAAAATTTCGTGTCGCATAAGTATGCCGCAGATCATGAAAATTTTTATTATATGCGCTGCCTTCTTCATTGATTCCAAGGTCGAGGTAGACCTGTTTCAGCTTTTTATAAACGTTGGAAGCATCCAGGTGTGTCCCGATACAGGTAGAAAAGACAAGGGTTTCGTCGGTTTGAATCACCCCATATTCCGCCAATTCACACTTTTGCCTGATTTTATGTTCTTTTAGAATATTGACCAGAACCACCGGCAGTTTATTGCGCCGGATTTCATTGCATTTGGTAGGACCTGTCTGAGCCGTGTAGGTATCGGTGTCGCCCTTAGTGTAGCTGTAGCTTTTATTGATCATGATGGTCTGGGTGTCGAAATTAATATCGTTCCAGGTCAGGGCAAAAAGCTCGCCTTGCCGCGCGCCGGTATCAATGGCAGTTCGGAATAATGCCTCATATTCGTGGCCGCGAATACCATTCACAAAACGAATATGTTCTTCGCGGGTTAAAGGCTTTACTGAATTCCTGGCGATCTGTGCCTGACGTTTTTCAGGGGAATCCAGAGGAATGACCAGCATTCCCTGAAAATCTCTGAGAAGATCGCCTTTTTTATAGGCGTAACGCAGACACGGACTGATGATTTTATGGATGTCCTTGACTTGGCTCGAAGATTGTTTGGCGTCAAACAGCTGATTATAAAAGGTTTGAATCGCATCGACGGTGAGCTGTTTCATTTTCATCTGCCCCAGAGGTGTTCCCTTAAGCTTTTTATTAAAGGTGCAGAGGTAGCGCTCTTTGGAGCGGGGCTTTAATTTCAGAAAATGGACGGTAGTCAAGAATTGATACAAATAATCTTCAAAGGTTGAATCTGGACTGTTGACGCCCAATGCCAGCAGCTGCTGGCGCTTTTTGATTTTTTCTTCCAGACCCGAAACGGTAGGGCTGCTTTCTTCGCGTGTTTTGCCAAAAACATCTTTGTAGGTCCAGTAATAATACTTTTTTCCATTCTTGGTACGATAGGGATATTGTGCTTTCATGGTTTGTTTTTAACCTTTCCAACCATGCCTTATTGATAAATTCATTATAGGTTATACATGCCGCTGTTTGCAAGCCATTTTCTGTTCAAACCAATCGGGAATCTTAGCTTTGTAGATCAGCCACTTATTTCCCGCCCGAACAGCTGGAAAAGTATTGTCCGAGTGAATAAGTTTATAAATGGAATTCCGGCTCATATGCAGCAGCTCGGCGGCTTCCATTGGGGTAATGATGTCCCATACAGAAGGGGATTTTTCTTTCATGGTATTAAATCCTTTCTTAAATGTTTGGTTAAATTTTAGTTTTGTGACCCCGTAAAAGTAAATGTGACCCTGTTGCGACCCTGTATTCGACTCTGTCAAAATTGCCTGTTTATCATGGTTAGAAGGGAATCAGGGTCGCAAGGAACAGTTTTTTAGGGTTACAAAGGAATTAAAAATCATGCCATTTCAGGCAGATGATCCGGCGGCCATTGCTGCGGCCCTTTCTAATGGTCACATTGTTCTCCTGGAAGACAGCCATATAATCATTGAGGGAACGGCTGAGGGTCTGGGGATTCTTACAAAGATTTGCCAGATTGGCCTTGAGCCAAAGGGCATTGCAGGTGCCTTCAAATTGGTGGGCTTCACATTCTGCCAGAAATTTTAAGATATAGCTCACAAAGACAGGCAGGTTTTCATTACCGCCGTTTTCTTTATCTATAACCCACATTAAAGGATTTTGGACAAATTTAAGCGGTAAGGTCCACTCCGGGTGAAACCGTGGGATAACCGTCAGCCTTCCAAAAATCGATTCTTCCGGGCGTGTCAGCGTCAATTTACTGCTGACTGTTCCGAAAATTCCCTGAGAACCCAGGGGATCATTGGAATTTTTAGCGGGATGGTGGACTGCGATAAAGGATAAGTCCTGTTTTAAGGCGATGTTCTGAAGTACATCGATGTCGTTGACGGCCTGAGCATAGGAGTATTCCTGCGTAGTGCTGTGGATGCCGCGGATGCGGTGCAGGGTGTCAATGATGACAAGCACCAGATCAGGATGCTTCTCTTTGAACTGTCCTAAATAAGCATCCAGATTGGTCAAATTCAAGGCTTTTTCAAAGACATAATAGAGTTTTTCTGTGGCGTCCAGTCCCATGGCACTGCGGCGATTTTTGGCGTTTGAAGGGTCGGATTCCATGTTCAGATAAAGTACAGTGCCTGTTTTTACGGAATTGCCCCACAAAGGGGTTCCGGTTGCGATGGCGTGGGCCATCTGTTCCACCAGAATACTTTTACCTACCTTTGGGCCGCCGACTAAAAGTGTGACGCCGTCAAAGAGCAGATGATCAATGAGATAGGCGGGACGCTCAAAATTGGAGGCGTCCAACGCATCGGACCGCCACTCCTTGATTTTTGGAGGGCTATCCTTTATAATGGTGTTGTTGTTATGGGAAGTGGCAGTTTGTGGATCAGCAGCTGCCGCTTCTTTTTTCTTGTTTTTCTTCTGCATACCTCATCGTTCCATACCACGGCTCCTTTTCTTTTTAGACGGCTGGCTGGGCGGTGCTTCCATAGAATGCGACCTTGCGTCACGCTTTTCCTGAGAAATTTTAAAATCCTTAAGCATTTTGGCTGTTTTTGCCTGATGGTTACCAGTCTGTTCGATCAGGCGCTCCATCTCCGGCTTACCGCTCGCGGTCTTTTTTAAGTGTTCTTTCAATTTCGCGAGCAGTTCCAGCGAATCGCTGAGTGAGTGCATTAAAATCGCTCTTTCGTCCGTCAGCTCGGTGTTGTCTTTCTCTAAGAAGGTATTTAAATCCATCAGCATCTGACAACGCTGCCTGAGTTCTTGAATCGGTAAATTTGGGTTCATTGTTTTCCTCGTTTCTATTTGTATTGGGGGATATCGGTGTTAAAATAGCCGTATCCAAAAGTTTTTTCTTTTCAAGTTCTAGCAAGGCAAGTGTTTGATCGAGCGCTTTGAGCCGGACATTATCCGTCTTAATGCCTTCATTTTTAATAAAGCGTTCTGAATAAAGTCCCTTATTGGCCATGTCCTGTCCTGAAACCCCGACGTGAATCTGGGGAATGCGGATGATGGACTGGGCTTCGAGGGTGCGTTCATCCAAAGTCGCCGCAGCCAAAAATCCATTTTCGATCAATACCTGGTTTGCAAGATTGGCCCAGGCTTTACGCCAGGCCTTTAATGTTTCAACATCGTCCCAGTCATTGATTGGAACCTTGTTTTTAACGGCTGTCTTACTGCATAAAATCAAATCCGGATAAGCCGAGGCCTCCGTTTTTGTCATTTTTATTTTTTCATCCAATGAATTCTTAAATCGGTAGACCTTCTCATAGGCTGGGTAGGATTTTAAAGCATCCGGAAAAAGGTAGAGTTCATCACCGGTAACCGGATTGCGGCAAAGATATTGACTGCGGCTTTTGTGACGTTTCCACTCGCCGGACGGCGTCAGCTCCCGTAATGTCACCATACAATGAAGATGCGGGTTGCCGTCACCTTTGTCGTGGAGAGACCAGTCAACAATCATCCCTTTGGATATAAAATTTTCCTGGAGGTATTTACGCGACAGAAAAATTTGAGCGGATCGGTTCAATTCTTTGGGTAAAGCAATATCAAAATGCCGGGCCAGCCGAGCATTTTCTCTGGAAGGCAGAGACTGTTCAAAAAGTTCCACGCTGTTCCAAAGTGTTGTGCGGTCTGCAAAAAAGCCCGGGGCATTTTTGCAGAGTAAGATCTCCGAAAAAACCACATCCTTTCTTTTAGAATAATCATAAGACCGTCCAGTTTTAACAGCCTGTAGCCGCTCACCCGAACAGTAAGCAGCCTTCTGAACTGCCGATTGTCCTTTGGAACTCTGGACAATCGAACAACTGAGATGGTAGATTGCCAAAAGCAGACCTCCTTTCTTTTTTCTTTGTAACCATAAAAGCGGTAACTGCCATAAAGAAAAATCACAACGTGATTTTTCATATTCAAGCCTCGCAGAGCGCACGGAGCGACACCGCAGGTGGCGCGTAAGTGCGCCCTTCGGGAATAAGGCACGGGGAGTAGTGCCTTATTATAAGGAAGTCGCGCGCGTCGTTTGTGGGTACAAAAGAAAAAATGACACCCTACCAGACAGCGTTGGCATCTGGCAGTGACGCAGCAAACCGTGAGAGCAAGTCTTTCGAATAAGAAAGCTGCCCGGCTTCCACGTCATAAGCTGTGCCGGTCACATCCAGAAAATTTTTGACAGACTGAATGGCCGACTGAAAGTCAACCGGATCAAGCGCAAGGTCCTGCCAGCCAAAGCAGCTCTGGACAATGGCCCCATATTCGATGAGCCGGTGGGTCCGGGCTTTGCTTTCTTCTTCTTTCAATTTTTGAAGTAAGCGCTTCCGTTCCTCTTTATTGCGTTCGATGGTTTGATCGACTTTGGCGAGGCGGTCAGATGTGGATTTGGGTTTGGTCATGGGTTTCACCTCCTTTTGATACTCAATTGAGAAAAAGCTTGATACTCTATTGAGTTTATTCCATGATAATACTCTATTGAGGAAATGTCAAGCTATTTAAGAATAATAATACTCAGTTGAGATAATGGCTGAAAAATGTTATAATTGTATTAAGATTTTTGAAAGATTGAGGTTATTTTATGGGAATCGGAAAAAGAATTAAACAAAAAGCGAGCGAAGCTGGTCTGAATTTAAAAACAGTTGCCAAAGAAGCGGATATTCCTTATACGACACTTTACTCTATTGTTAAAAGAGACAGTGAAAGAGTCGATCCATCAACATTGACAAAAATTGCCGAAGCTTTGAATGTATCAATGTTAAAATTAGCAACAGGTGAGGAATCTTTCGGGGACCGCTTGAAGAGAATTAGAGAACAAAAAAATTTTTCTGTAGAAAAGTTATCTGAACAAACAAAAATATCTGAAACTGCAATTCAGATGTATGAAAGTGGTGAAATTGAGCCAGGGGTTGAGATAACAAAAAATTTAGCGGAGACACTAGATATTACAATCGAGGAGTTAACAGGAAAATCTTGGCAGCTACCAACAATGAGTGACAAAATTATTTTCAGCCGGAAACAACTTGGAAAATCACAGGAGGAGATCGCAGAAGCGGCGGATATGCCACCGGAAAAAATCCGTAAATTTGAAGAAGATATTTTGCAGCCAACTTATCGTGAAATTCAAAAACTAGCGCTTGTACTGGATATAACAATGGATGAGTTGATAGATCCAGCGGGAATAGGGCGCATACCAAAACGTCGATGCGCAGATGAACAGCTGCAAAAAAATAAAAGAGATATGCTCGGATATTTTTCGGACTTAACCCCAGCAGGCCAGCTTGAGGCAATTAAGAGTATCAAGCTATTGCTGAGAATTCCAGAGTATAATATTCATACCGCTGGCGATGAAGATTAGTTTTATCAGATTATAACAATAGGAGTATAAAGTGAAAACAGGTATTTTATTGGATCGATTACTGAAAGAAAAAAGTGCTAAGTTATCTGATGGCATCTATCATTATACGCAAATTAAAATGGCCTATAATTCCAACCGAATTGAGGGAAGCATGCTTTCAGAAGAGCAGACGCGAAGCATTTTTTCGACCAATACCATTTTACCAGAAGGGGACAGCCCTGTAAAAATTGATGACATCGTCGAGACAACCAACCATTTCGAGGCCTTCGATTATATCCTTGATCTCGCCAAAGAGCCCCTGACAGAAGATATCATAAAAAAACTTCACTATCTGTTAAAGCGTGGCACTGCCTATGAACGCGAAGGGTTTCCCACCGGTGACTATAAAATCTATCCCAATGTTATCGGAGGCATCACAGAGACAACGCCGCCGGATAAAGTGCAGGCGGCGTTGGAAGTGTTGCTTGAAAAATATGATGCCATTCCCGAAAAAAACTTAGATGATTTGATTGACTTCCACGTGCAGTTTGAAACCATCCACCCATTTCAGGACGGGAACGGCAGAGTTGGGCGGCTGATTCTGTTTAAAGAATGTCTGAAAAATGGGATCCTTCCGTTTATTATTCTGGATGAGTATAAATTATATTATTATCGTGGGCTGAGCGAGTACAAAAAAGAAAAAGGATTTTTGAGGGATACGTGTTTGTTGGCCCAGGATCAGTTTCGAGATGTTTGTGATTATTTTAAGGTTTTTGGAAATTGACCGACTGTACCGATCGGTATTACTTCGACGCCCTTATCACCCTTCAACAGTGCGCGTCACATATCCTATTAATTTAATGCAGAAAGCGACCGCATAACGAGGTCAACATCTTTATTTTCAAGCTCTTGAATGATATGAAGGTATGTTTTTTGCGTGGTGGTCATGCTGGCATGGCCAAGCCGCCTGGCAACACTGGCAATGGATACCCCGGCAAAGAGTAATAGTGATGCATGCGTGTGTCTTAGCCCGTGAATGGAAATGACAGGTATGTTTGATTTTATACAATGTCTTTCTAATACGCCGTTGACGGTTGAATTATAGACCTTTTTTCCATCGTGAATAAAAATTGGCTTTTCTTCGGGCAGACCTTTTAGGAGTTCTGAAAATTGAATGACCGTTTGCCAATCGATTTGTATTTTCCGAACAGAGGACTGATTTTTCGTTGGCTGAAATCCTGTTCCGGTCTTGTAATCCCATGTTTTACTGATAGAGAGCATTTGATGCGCAAAATCAAAGTCTTTTGGCGTCAATGCCAAAGCCTCTGAAAAACGCATCCCGGTTTTTGCGACCAACAGGATAAACCAATCCCAATTAACCTCCTGAGTCAAATTTAAATCTGTCAGCATGGTATGAAGCTCGAATTGATTGAGGTATTTCGGTTTTTTTGCTCTGGGTGTTTTTCCCTTGATGATGGCTTTTCGGGTAGGGTCCTGGTCGATTAACCCTTCATCTACGGCGTCGAGGATGGCGCCTTTAAGTTGATGGTGAAAATCCATGGTGGTTTGCCGCTCATGCTCCTGTGCGTAATCGTTAAGAAGCTGCTGATAGTTGATTCTTGAGAGGTCACACAGCTTAAGGGTTGGAACAAGCTTAACCAACCATTGATGGGTCATTAAATATTTTGACATGGTAACTCTACGGATGGCGCCTTCTTTATATATTGTTATCCAGCGTTTGTAATAAATATGGAACAATTCGTCTTTATTCTTTAAAATTAACATATATCTATCTCCTGTAATGGTGCAATATATGACTCGCACTGATGAAGGGTGATGAGGTGGTCAAAGCAGCCTCCGCGCTTCGGTAACTTTCTGATATACTCTAAACTTTTTAACATAGACAGCAAAATATATCAAATTATTTTGTATTTTGGCATAGTTTTAAAATGATAATTTGAAATATCGTGATATTCTAAAAAATTATTGACATTTGCTAAAACGGTTGGCATAATATAATCACAAAATGAAATATTAAGATATTTCAAAAAATATTATTTAGTTGGAGGTGATTATTTGGAAAGGCAGATAATAAAGCAGTTTATAAAATTTATCCCGGGAATTAACCCAACGCGGGCCGAAAAGCAATATCCCCATCAGGACTTTATCTATTACGATCAGGCCGCTTTTGAGTTGGATTTTAATCACGATAATGGGATTATAGAAGACGATCGTACACCAGCACAAAATTCACTGGCAGTGAGCAAGGGGGATATCATCATCAGCAATTCGTTACAAATGGCCGCAATGGTTGGGGAAGGAAATATTGGAAAAATCCCCTCGATCAATTTTACAAAGGCTGAATTTATAAGCGAAGAGCTGGATAAACGTTATTTTATCTATCTATTCAATGCACATACCGATGTTGCCCGTCAGAAGGAAAGGGAGCTTCAAGGGACAGGCCATATCAAGCGAATTCCGATAAAGGCCCTTGAGCAGATAAAAATTCCGATTATTCCTAGCGAAGAGCAACGGAAAATAGGCAGGATTTACAGTGAAACACTCAAATTGCAAAACCGGATCAATCAATATGCCGAGCAGATTGGACAATTCACCACTGCCGTGTTGGAGAGAAGCATAAAGGAGAAGATAAAATGAGCGAAATGAAAAAGAAATCAGAACTTGCTTTTGAACAGGAAGTCATCGAATACTTAACCCGTATTGGTGGTGTCAAACAATGGGAATACGCCGCTGATATTAAAACCACTGAACAGCTCTGGGACAACTTCAAGCGCATCCTTGAGCAGAACAACGCTGCCCGGCTGGACAATCCTTTATCCATCACCGAGTTTAATCAGGTCAAGCGGATCATTACAGGTATCGACAGCCCCTATCACGCAGGACAATTTCTGTATGGTGTTAATGGGGTCTCCGAAATCGAAGTTGATCTCGACTGCGGAAAACACGTTTTTCTCACCGTTTTCGACCAGGCGCAGGTCGGCGGGGGGAATACCATTTATCAGGTCGTCAATCAGATTGAACGCCCGAAAATCGTGGATGGCAAGCCCAATCGCCGTTTTGATGTGACCCTTCTGATCAATGGCCTTCCCATTATCCAAATCGAGCTTAAAAAAGCCCTGCACGAAACTCAGGAAGCACTGAACCAGATGGAGCAGTACATCGCAGAGAAACAATACAGCGGAATCTTCTCAACCCTTCAGGTCCTCATTGCCATGACTCCGTATGATATCCGCTATATGGCCAACACCACCCGGGAATCCTTTAACCGTGCCTTTGCCTTTAGCTGGCAGAATGAAAATGACGCCCGCCCAGTGCGGTCGTGGAAGGTTTTTGCGGATAAGGTTCTCTCCATCCCCATGGCTCACGATTTAGCCACCCGGTATATGATTCTCGACGGCACCAAAAATAAAGAAAGCATTAAAGTCATGCGGCCTTATCAGGTATATGCTACCAAACGCGTCATTGAAAAAGTCCGCAAGCACGATTTCAACTATAATGACGGCAAGCTCGGGTATATCTGGCACACTACGGGAAGCGGCAAGACCATCACCAGCTTCAAAACTGCGTGGCTCGCCAGCCGCCTCCCCAACGTGGACAAAGTTGTATTTCTTGTTGACCGCATCGCCCTCACAAACCAGACAGCCGACGCCTACCGCGCCTACGACCCGGTGGCAGGTTTTGAAGGGAAGACCGGAGTCGTGAGTGATACGGCCAACATCTCGGATCTGCACAAAAAGCTTGCGATGAAAAGTGATAAAAACATTATTGTCACCAGTATTCAGAAGATGTCCCGTTACGTTGCACGAAAGGGTTTTAAACCCCTTGCCGAGAATATCCTCTTTATCGTGGATGAAGCCCACCGCTCCACCGGTAACGGCACCGAAAACCAGGGGATGCTTGAAGCCATCCGCACCGCTATTCCTACGGCTGCATGGGTTGGCTACACTGGAACCCCAAAATTCCCGGAAACAAAAGATATCTTCGGAAGCATTCTCCACGCCTACACCATCAAAGAAGCCATCGCCGATAAAAACGTCCTCGGCTTCAATGTGGAATTCAAAGAGACCATCAAGCCGCCAGAAGATCCGACCGAAGAAGATATTGACGATAATATCAAAGCCAGCGTCTATGATGACAGCCCCGAACACGTTGATCTTGTGGTTAACGATATCTTTGATAACTGGCGGAAACGCTCCGCAGACCGTAAGTACAACGCCCTCTTTACCGTCCATGTAGGGGGCAGACGTGCCAGCACACCGAGAGCCATGGAATACTTCGACAAGTTTAGCGAAATTAACGCCGCCAAAGATCCTGAGGACAGGCTAAAGGTCGCCGTCAGCTTTTCGGTCGATAACTCCAACGGCGAAAACCAGCTGGCGACGAATGAAAACCTGCACCGTGCCATCATAGCGTACAACAAACAATTTGGCACTGCCTTTGATATGACAACAACAAAGCAATACACCGAAGACCTTACCCGACGCCTCAATAAAACCGCCGATGATGGCAACTTCTTAGACTTGGCCATTGTCGTAGACCAGCTTCTGACAGGCTTTGACGCCCCTCAGATGAACACCTTATATATTGATCGAACCTTAAAGGGTGGAAACCTCATTCAAGCCTATTCCCGTACCAACCGCCTTCACGACATGGTGCATAAGCCCTGGGGGAATGTTGTCAACTACCGTTGGCCAGAGCAAAACGAATACGAAATGAACAAAGCCTTTGCCGTTTACTCCAATCGGCTTTCTGCCGCAGAACAGCAAACAGTGGACATAGAGACCCTTATTGACGGCAACCAGGAGGACGGTATCATTGCACCGAAGTATGGTGACGTTAAGCGGGAGCTCATGGACACCATCAAAGATTTATCAGAGTTGACCGATAACTTCGTGACCACGCCACCCAGTGAGAGCGATCGGGAAGCCGTCTTTGAAAAACTCAAAGACTATAATAAGCTGTTGAGCCAGCTGAAGCAATTTACCACCGATGATGAAGGCAACGAGGTATCCGCCTATGAGGAACCAGAGAAATTTTATGAAGAACTCGGCATTACAGAAGACCAGGAAGTGATACTGACCACGGTGATTGCCGGTGAAATCAAAGATTTCTTTGCCGAACGGGAAAAGATTGATATTTCTCAGGTCAATCTGGCCATGGTGCATATCCACGATGTGACCATTAATTATGACTACCTCGTGGAGCTCATCGCCAGGATGGCGGACGAAGTCCACGCCGATGAAATGGAAGCGGCCGAAAAGACCCGGGATGAAATCCAACGGGAAATTGCGAAATCGGAAAACAATCAGGAAAAAGCCAAGGTGCGCAACTTTGTGGACAAAGTATTTGCCAAGGACTTTGTCTTTGATGACTATCCTGCCCCCCGCAACGTGGAGATGATGAACGAAGCCATCGACAGAGCGCAGAAGGACAGCAATATGAAGCTTGTCACTCAATTTATCCGTACCTGGGGCTTGGACAACAGCACCAATCCCAAAAACATGGAAGCCATGATACGTCCTCACCGCCTTGGTGAACAGGATATGGATAAACAGGGAGAGCTTACCGCCATTATGAACGGCGCGAAAGCAGATTATAAAGAAATCGCCGCCGATGAAGTCGCTGCCCTGTCGTGGATTAAATATCGAAACGCTTTCCGGCAAGCCTTCTACGAAATGGCTGATTCCATTAAAAAAAGTGAATGATATGGAGGAAAATAAACAAAATGACTAAAGAAAAAGCGAAAGAACCACAGATTCGCTTCAAAGGATTTACTGACGTTTGGGAACAGCGGAAGTTGGGGGAGGTTGGCTCGGTTTCTATGTGCCGTCGAATTTTCAAAGAGCAAACATCTGAAAATGGGGATATTCCGTTTTATAAGATTGGCACATTTGGCGGAGAGGCTGATGCTTTCATTTCAAGAGAAGTATTTGAAGAATATAGAGCCAAATACCCTTATCCGAAAAAGGGCGATATATTGCTTTCTGCTTCGGGTAGCATAGGTAGAATTGTTGAATTTACAGGTAAAAATGAGTATTTTCAGGACTCTAATATTGTATGGCTAAATCACGATGAACGGTTGGATAACTCATTTTTGAAATGTTTTTATTCCATTGAGAAATGGGCAGGAATAGAAGGCAGTACAATCAAAAGGCTTTATAACAATAACATCTTGAATACCGTCATAAACTTGCCAATAGTTGAAGAACAGCAGAAAATCGGTGCTTACTTTGCCAACCTCGATCACCTCATCACCCTTCATCAGCGTAAGTGTGACCTTTTATTTAAAGCAAAAAAAACACTCTTACAAAAAATGTTTCCGAAAAATGGAGAGACCACTCCCGAAATTCGCTTCAAAGGATTTACTGGCGCATGGGAACAGCGGAAGTTGGGGGAGGTTACTGATTCTTACTCAGGTGGCACGCCAACAGCGAGTAAATCAGAGTATTATGGTGGTAATATTCCTTTTATCCGTTCAGCTGAAATTAATAGTGACCACACTGAATTATTTCTTACAGAAGAAGGGTTGAAAAGCTCATCAGCCAAAATGGTGAAAGTTGGTGATATTCTTTACGCATTATATGGCGCTACGAGTGGAGATGTTGGCATCTCTCAACTTAATGGAGCAATCAACCAAGCTGTCCTTGATATTCAACCAAAAGATGGATATCATTCGCAGTTCATTATGCAATGGCTGAGGCACCAAAAACAAAAGATCGTTGATAAATATCTTCAGGGTGGGCAAGGCAATCTATCAGGCTCAATCGTAAAAGATTTAGAACTTTTGCTTCCGTCAACTGATGAGCAGGCCAAAATTGGAGAGTGTTTTAAGAACTTCGACCGCCTGATCACCCTTCATCAGCATGAGCTGGAAAAGCTGCAAAATATCAAGAAATCCTGCCTTAAAATGATGTTCGTTTGAAGAGAAAGGGGCTTATGAATGGCTTTAGAAAATAAATTGGGCATCACCGAGGCGGCTGAACTTGCGCGGGAAGAAGAAAAGATCAGTAAAGCGAAAGCGCTTGAGCTGTTTGAAACAGGACGGCTCGATACCTTTGAGGCGGGCAGCTTTGAAGGTCTGGCGAAAATCCATCAGTATCTTTTTGAGGATATTTATGACTTCGCCGGAAAAATACGGACAGTCAACATCGCAAAGGGCAGTTTCCGCTTCGCGCCAGTCATGTATCTTGAGGCGGCCCTTATGAATATTGAGAAAATGCCGCAGTCCAGCTTTGATGAAATTGTCGAAAAATATGTCGAGATGAATGTCGCACACCCCTTTCGGGAGGGCAACGGACGAAGCACAAGGATCTGGCTTGACTGTATTTTTAAAAAAGAACTGAAAATGGTGGTGGATTGGAGTAAGGTTGATAAGGAAGATTATCTTCTCGCAATGGAGCGCAGCCCTATAAAAGATGTGGAAATAAAAGTTTTACTGAAAGCAGCCCTCACGGACAAAATCAATGACCGGGAAGTCTACATGAAAGGCATTGACGCCAGCTATCACTACGAAGGTTACACGGCTTTCAAGACAGAAGACCTTGAAAATTATGAAAAAATTACAGATGTTTGTATAAAGGAGGAACAAAAATATGAGTAACGCTACGGATATTACATCAAAATTATGGGGAATGGCCAACACCCTTCGGGGAACCATGGACGCCAGCGAATATAAAAATTATATTCTTCCCTTTATGTTTTATCGTTATCTATCTGAAAATCAGGACGCGTACCTTAAGGAAAACAGCCTTGAGGAGTTTTACACCGTTCCGGAAGAGGAGCTGGAGGAGTACCTGGTGGACATTTCTCAGAGTATCGGTTACGCCATCAATCCAGACTACACCTGGGATAAAATGGTCAGCAAAATCGAATCGCATAAAATTATTGCCAGCGACTTTCAGGATATGTTCGATTCCTTTAATGCCAATGCAAAGCGAAATGAAAATGCCCAGTCCGATTTTGCCAATGTCTTTTCCGATGTGAACCTCGGGGATACCCGCCTGGGCGCCAGCACCAATGAACGCGCCAAGGCCCTTAACGATATTGTGCTCATGATCAACGAATTTAATTTTAAAGATGAATCGGGACACGATATCCTCGGGGATGTGTATGAATACCTGATTGGCCAGTTTGCCGCCAACGCGGGCAAAAAGGGCGGGGAATTTTATACCCCCCACGAAGTCAGCCAGATTCTGGCGCAAATTGTCACCACTGATGCCCAGGCTGTGGATAAGCAATTTAGAGTATATGACCCCACCATGGGGAGCGGCTCCCTTCTGCTTACCGTACAAAAGGAACTGCCCGGAGGCGAAGCCGAAGGGGCGGTGGATTTCTATGGTCAGGAGCTCAACACCACCACTTACAACCTGGCGCGCATGAACCTGATGATGCACGGGGTCAATTATAAAAACATGGAGCTGCGCCGCGCAGATACCCTTGATTCCGACTGGCCCTTTGATGAAAAAGACGGTGTACAGCTGCCCATGAAGTTTGACGCCGTGGTGGCAAATCCGCCATACTCCCAGAAATGGGATACTAAGAACATTGACCGGGAAAAGGATGTACGATTTAAGGGTTTTGGCGTCGCGCCGGCATCCAAGGCCGACTATGCCTTTGTCCTCCATGGATTGTATCACCTCGATAAAACCGGAACCATGGCCATCGTCCTCCCCCATGGGGTGCTTTTCCGTGGCGCCTCCGAAGGGAAAATACGAAAGAATATCATCGAAAACAACCTCCTGGACACGGTCATCGGCCTGCCTGCCAACCTTTTCTACGGCACAAGCATTCCCACCTGTGTCCTCGTTTTTAAAGGTCGGGAAGCGCGAAAGACAAAGGATATCCTTTTTATTGATGCGTCGAACGACTTTGAAAAAGGAAAAAACCAGAACAAGCTGTCCGAAGAAAATATTAAGAAGATTATCGATACCTTCCATAACCGGGAGGATGTAGAGAAATACGCCCATGTCGCGGCCTTGAGCGAAATCGTGGAAAATGACTATAACCTCAATATTCCGCGCTATGTCGATACCTTTGAAGAGGAAGAAGTTATCCCCCTTTCTCAGCTGGCGCAGGAACTTTGCGATGTGCAGACTGAAATCAAACAATCTACCGATCTTTTATGTGATTTGCTGGGGCAACTAAGTGGTACGAACGACGAAGCACAGGAAGAATTGGAAAAATTCATTAGTTTATTTGGAAAATAAAGCTTGGAGAGCTGGGCATAAGGCCCAGTTCTTTTTTACTAACGCATGGGAACAGCGGAAGTTGGGGGAATTCTACACATCTTTGGCAGAAAGAAATGATGATCTACTATCGTACGATAAAGTGCTTTCTGTAGCAACTATGAAATATAAAATAAATGGTAATGGTGCTGCCAATAGTTCTCTTGCAAATTATAAGCGACTTAGACTGGGTGATATAGCTTTCGAAGGCCATACAAGTAAAAAGTTTAGATATGGAAGATTCGTACTAAATGATGTTGGCGATGGTATTATGTCACCCAGATTTAGTGCTTTGCGACCTATTCAATATCTTCCAATCAATTTTTGGAAATATTACATTCACTACGAGCCAATAATGGGAAAAATACTTGTAAATTCGACAAAAGCGGGAACAATGATGAATGAATTGGTGGTTCCTGAGTTCTTGAATAATTCCATTTTCGTGCCCTGCGAAGAAGAGCAAGAGCGAATTGGAGAGGTTTTTAATTCTATAGACCACCTTATCACCCTTCATCAGCGTAAGTGTGAAAATTTCAAAAATACAATGCTGCCAAAATTGTTTTTTAAACAAAATCAAGGTCTGTTTAAAGATGTTAGATAAATTTAAAGCCCCTGGAAATAATGAAATGATATTTTCAAGGGTAAATAGCATAAGCGAAAATTTATATCAATAAGGCACAGTTATAAAATATCATAAATTTCTCCCGTGATTTTCCCTGAAATCAGCTGGTTTTAGGGAAAATCATAGGGATTAAAAAGCAGCGGAATAAACAATAAAGATATATAAAATGCTGCTTTTTCAAAGGTAGAGGTCGTTGGTTCAAGCCCAATCGGGATCACCATTATATGATATCTGACGGCTGGTTTCAGCCGTTTTTTATTTTCTGTTTTTTAGCTTAATATGCTTTTTTTAAACCTTCTGAAATTTTTTTAGTATGCTAGATATCTTTCGTAAAGACATATATTGAAAATTTTATAGCAGACCATTAAACTTTTTAAAATATGTTTTTTATAGATAGATAAATATGATATACTGATAATAGAGTAGTCATATTCCAGGGGGGAAGGTAGTTTAAAAATGAAATTAACTCGGAACAACACTTATACACGTGAGGAAGTGCATGATATTCTTGCACCAGAGACTCATTTTACAAAAAATAGTGGGACATGGGGATTGCATGGCATTGTGAGAGTAACAGATAGTGATGATTTTGTGTTTTTTTCGACAGAAGGAGCACAGCAAGGAAATCATAGATTTGATGAGTCAATCACTAAAGATGGTGTTTTGTCCTGGCAATCACAGCCAAGACATCATTTAGACAGCAAAGTTATACAAACGCTTATTCACCATAACGAGAAAACTAACAATATTTATTTTTTCTGGAGAAAAACGAAGAAAGATAAGTATACTTATCTTGGGAAACTTGCGTATATTTCTCATGATCCTTATAAAGAATGTCCGGTATATTTCAAGTGGCAAATTATTGATTGGGAAAACAAATGATTTTTACGGCTAATCTTAGCCGTTTTTTATTTCTGCTTTTTTTATAGAACGCTTGACTTAATACCTTATTATCCCAAAAACAATTTTTCCTTAAACCCCTTGACAAATCCATCTGTAACATTTATGATTACAAAATAGAAACTGTAATGCTTAAAATTACACTTTATGGGAAAATAAATAGAATCATCATGGAAAAGAGGTTTTGATATGGGATTTGCTTCGGGGGCCGGGGTTCCGGCCATTATGGTATTTTTACAGGGGATTCTCAGCTTTTTTTCGCCCTGTGTGCTGCCGCTGGTGCCTTTATATATCGGCTATCTGGCGGGTGGGACAAAGACGGTGGACGCGGATGGGACGGTTCATTATAAAAAACGGACAGTTCTGATCAACACGCTCTTTTTTGTCATTGGCATCAGCGCCACGTTTTTTATTTTGGGCGTTGGCTTTACAGCGGCCGGCCAGTTTTTTACAGGCAACCGGATGCTGTTCGCGCGTATTGGCGGGGTTATCATCATTTTATTTGGGCTGGTCCAGCTGGGGGTTTTTAATTTTGATTTTTTGAACCGTGAGCACCGCCTGCCCTTTAATTTGGACAAGCTGGCCATGAACCCGCTTCTGGCCTTTGTGCTGGGCTTTACCTTCAGCTTTGCCTGGACGCCCTGCGTGGGGCCGGTTCTGGCCAGTGTGCTGCTCATGGCGTCGTCCTCATCATCTTTCGCGTCGGGCTTTATCCTTATCGGTGTCTACACGCTGGGCTTTGTCCTGCCGTTTTTGGCGGTGGGATTATTTACCAGCACGCTGCTGGATTTTTTCAAGCGGCACCAGAAAGCGGTCCGCTACACGGTAAAGGCCGGGGGTGTGCTTATGATCGTTATGGGGATTATGATGTTTACAGGATGGATGAACGGGATTACTGGTTATCTCTCTCAGGCTGGGGCCGGGAGCAGCGCGCCGCAGCCAAGCCCAACGGTAACCACAGAGCCTGTGCCGTCGCCCACACCGGAAAACACGCCGGAAGAAAGTGCCAAAAAGACACTGGCTCCGGACTTCACGCTCACGGACCAGTACGGGGTGACGCATACCCTGTCGGAATACCGTGGAAAGACGGTTTTCCTCAATTTCTTTGCCACCTGGTGCGGCCCATGCCAGAAAGAAATGCCGGATATTGAGACGCTGTATAAAAAATACGGCGATAATTCCGGAGACCTGGTAGTGCTGAGCGTTGCCAATCCGCACACGGAGGAGGGGCCGGACAATAATGATATGTCACCTGAAAAAATCGCAGAGTTCATGTCGGACAACGGCTTTACCTATCCGGCGCTCATGGACCGTACGGGTGCAGTGTTCCAGACCTATGGCATCCGTTCTTTCCCGACAACCTTCATGATTGACAAGGACGGCTATGTGGAGGGCTATGTGCCGGGAATGCTGACGTCCAGCATGATGGAGAGCATTGTTAACCAGGCCATGGCGCAATAGGTAAAAAGCCTGTATCGTTTTAAAGATACAGGCTTTTTTAAGTCTTGGCGAAATAATGTAGAGTGAATCTATATTATTTATAACTTTGGGTATTTATTATCGTGCGTAATGCTTTAATTAACGCTTATTCTAAAATAGAAAGAGTTGATTTTTATGAATGGAACGATGATGCAGTATTTTGAATGGTACCTGCCTGAGGATCAGTCCCTGTGGCGGCAGGTGGCAGAGGACGCCGATCATCTTAAAGCGCTCGGGATCACAGCGGTCTGGCTTCCCCCGGCCTACAAGGGCGCGGCGGGTAAGAGCGATGTGGGCTATGCACCCTACGACCTCTATGATCTGGGTGAATTTGACCAGAAAGGCAGTGTTGCCACAAAATACGGAACGGCCGATGAGTATTGCGAAGCCGTCAGCACCCTTCAGGATAACGGAATCGAGGTATACGCGGATATCGTGCTGGACCACCGCCTTGGCGCAGACCGGACGGAAAATGTCTATGCCTGCAAGGAAAATGATGAAAACCGGAATGAGCAGATTGAGCCCATCCGGCCGATCAAGGCCTGGACGCAGTTTGACTTTCCGGGCCGGGGCGATACCTATTCGGATTTCAAATGGAACTGGACGCATTTTGCGGGCATTGACTGGGATGAGAAACAGGAGGACAGCGCGGTTTTCCAGTTTCAGGGAAAGCGCTGGGCCAGGGATGTGGACCGTGAGAACGGCAATTTTGACTACCTGATGGGCGCGGATGTGGATTTAAACAACCGCGAGGTGGTTGAGGAGTTGATCCGCTGGGGCAGATGGTACCTGGATAAAACCCGGGTCAAGGGATTTCGCATGGACGCGGTCAAGCACATTGATTTTAATTTTTTTAATGAGTGGCTGGACGCGGTAAGGCGTGACTGGGATCAGGAGCTTTTTGCCGTGGGTGAATACTGGTCTGGCGATCTTGAGGATCTCAAGCGTTATATGGAAACAACGGACCGTGCTATGTGCCTGTTTGACGTTCCTCTTCATTATCATTTTTTCGACGCTTCGAACAGCGGTGACGGCTATGATATGCGCCAGCTGCTGAATAATACCCTGACAGCCCATGACCCTACCCGCTCTGTCACCTTTGTGGACAACCACGACACCCAGCCCGGCCAGTCGCTGGAATCCTGGGTGCAGTCGTGGTTTAAGCCGCTGGCCTACGCCTTTGTTCTGCTCCGGGCCGACGGTTATCCCTGCGTCTTTTACGGCGATTACTACGGTATTCCTGCCCAGGGTATTGAGCCCATGCAGGAGCTTTTAGATAAGCTGCTCTGCGCCCGGCGCGAATCGGCCTACGGCGCCCAGCGGGATTATTTTGACGACTTCCACATCATCGGATGGGTGCGCGAGGGCGATCCGGCAGAGCCGGAATCCGGCCTTGCCGTGCTGATGACAAACGGCGACGGCGGCTCAAAGCAGATGTATATGGGGCATCAGTTCGCCGGAAAGGATTTTTATGACATCACTGGCAATGTGGAAGGCACGGTCACGGTTAATGAAAACGGCGACGGTGTCTTTCATGTGGCGCCTGGCTCGGTATCGGTCTGGGTCAGGACACGGTAAATTAAAAAGACGAGAGCTTAAGCCGGCAGGTAACAAAATTGTTGCCTGCCGGTTTTGCTTTTTTGCGGTGCTATTTAAAGCAAATGGGGTATAAATGATTAAAATGCTTTGAAATGGTGTGTGGAATGTGTTATGATTTAGTAAATTATAATGACTATAAACAATATAAAAACAGGAGGAAAATATGGATTTCTTAAACAATATCCCTCCGGTGGGGCAGGCGCTGGTCGCCGGTCTTTTTACCTGGGGCTTGACAGCGCTCGGCGCTGCCATGGTTTTTTTCTTTAAGGAGATCAATAAAAAGGTATTGAACGCCATGCTGGGCTTTGCCGCCGGCGTTATGATTGCGGCCAGCTTCTGGTCTCTGCTGGCGCCGTCCATCGAGATGGCGGAGGGCGGTCCGGTGCCGCCGTATGTACCCGCTGTGGTCGGCTTTTTAGGCGGCGGCGCGTTTTTATGGTGTGTGGATAAGCTTTTGCCCCATATCCACCAGGGAACAGGCCATGAGGAAGGGATTCACACCTCGTGGCAGCGCAGCGTGCTGCTGGTTTTGGCCATCACCTTCCACAATATCCCCGAAGGACTGGCGGTCGGTGTCGCCTTTGGCGGGCTGGCCACCGGCAATGAATATATGACGCTGGCCGGGGCCATCTCGCTGGCGCTGGGGATCGGTCTTCAGAATTTTCCCGAAGGCGCCGCGGTCTCCATTCCCCTGAGACGTGAAAACATGAGCCGGTTTAAATCCTTTATGTATGGCCAGGCCTCGGGCTTAGTTGAGCCGATCTCTGCCGTTATCGGGGCTGCCGCGGTTGTGTTTATCAACCCGATTCTGCCTTACGCCCTGGCCTTTGCGGCCGGCGCCATGATTTACGTGGTGGCAGAAGAATTGATTCCCGAATCCCAGCTGGGCCATGACGGCGAGGGCGATATCGCCACCATCGGCGTGATGATCGGCTTTGCGGTCATGATGCTCATGGACGTGGCGCTGGGCTGAGAAAGGCAGTGAGAAAATGATTTATATCGGACCACATATTTCAATCGCGAAGGGCTTTACCGCTGCCGGAAAGGATGCTGTATCCATCGGCGCGGATACCTTTCAGTTTTTCACCAGAAACCCGAGGGGCGGAAACGCAAAGGCCATTGACCCAAAGGACGCCCAGGGCCTGTGTGAAATAATGGAGGAACACCATTTCGGGCCGCTGCTGGCACACGCGCCCTACACGCTCAACATGGCCTCCGCCACAGAGGCGACCCGTGATTTCGCAGAGAGGGCCTTCAGGGAAGACCTTGAACGTCTTGAGCAGCTGCCCTGCCACCTCTATAATTTTCATCCCGGCAGCCATGTAGGCCAGGGACCGGAAAAGGGCATTGAGCTGATTTTAGACATCCTCAACCGCAATATGAAGCCAGACCAGAAAACCATCGTGCTTCTGGAAGCCATGTCGGGCAAAGGCAGTGAGGTCGGCCGTGATTTTGAGCAGCTGCGGGCCATCATCGATGGCGTCGGGCTCAAGGATAAAATCGGCGTTTGTATTGATACCTGCCATATTTATTCGGCGGGATATGATATTGTGAATGATCTGGACGGTGTAATCGAGGAGTTTGACCGGGTGGTCGGTCTGGATTATTTAAAGGCCATGCATCTCAACGATAGCCTGACGCCGTTTAACAGCCATAAGGACCGCCATGAGAAGATCGGTTTTGGCAGTATTGGAGTGGATACCTTTATCGCCATTGTGAAGCATCCGCGGCTTAAGGATAAGCCTTTTTTTCTGGAAACACCCCAGGAAAAATTTGCCGATTATGCCAAAGAGGTAGAGCTGCTCAAAAACGCGTAGAAAGCTTAAAGGTGACCTGAAGTGCAAAACAGTGTATTTCAGGTCTTTTTTTGCCCTAAATTCAAAACACGCTTGACGAAATCCGGGTTTTTCTTTATACTGGGGTCATGTAATATAGAATGAATCCAGATTAGTTAAGGGATATTAACTTTGTCATGCAAACAAAAGAGGGATTATCAGTGAAAAATATTGAAGAAGTCGAATATACGGAGAGCAGTAATAAAAAGATCGCCATGCGTGTGTCGGTCATATCGATTTTTGTCAATCTGGCATTATCGGTTTTTAAATTTATCGCCGGGGTTTTAGCCAATTCTGGCGCCATGATTTCCGATGCGGTGCACTCGGCGTCGGATGTGCTCAGCACCTTTGTGGTCATTATCGGGGTCAATATCTCCGGCCAGAAGGCCGACCACAAGCACCAGTACGGCCATGACCGCATGGAATGTGTGGCTGCGATCCTGCTGGCGATTATTCTGTTCGCAACCGGCGTGGGGATTGGCTGGTCCGGAATCGAGAAGATCATCAACGCCGACAGCCACACGCTGGAAATCCCGGGAATGCTGGCCCTTGTGGCGGCTGTGGTTTCCATTGTGGTGAAGGAATGGATGTACTGGTTTACCCGCGCTGCGGCCAACAAAATTAATTCCGGTGCTCTAAAGGCTGATGCCTGGCACCACCGTTCCGACGCGCTTTCCTCTGTGGGCAGTTTGATTGGGATTGCCGGCGCGCGCATGGGTTTTCCGATTCTGGACCCCGTCGCGGCAGTGGTAATCGCTTTGCTGGTTATCAAGGCAGCCTTTGATATTGGAAAGGACAGTATCAGCAAAATGCTGGACAGCTCCATCGATGAGAAAACCGAGCTGGAAATCCGTGAGCTGATTATGAAGCAGCCCGGCGTCAAGCGGATTGACGATCTGAAGACCAGGACCTTTGCCTCAAAATTTTATGTGGACCTGGAGATTGCCGTGGACGGTGAGATGAAGCTGGTCAAAGCCCACGCCATCGCCGAGAATGTCCACGACGTGCTGGAGGATACCTACCCCATGCTCAAGCACTGTATGATTCACGTCAATCCTTATGAGGCGGAAAAAACAGAAAAAGTATAGAACCGGGAGCTTGTATTTCTCAAAAAGAAAACAGGCTCTTTTCTTTTCAGACGGGATTGGATAAAATAGTGGGAACAGAAGACGAGGAGGAACACCATGAACATTCAAATCGGAGACATCGATTTATTTTATGAACAGGAGGGCCAGGGTGCGCCGCTGATCCTGATCCACGGCAACGGGGAGGACCATACGATTTTTGATAAAATTACAGGCCCGCTGAGCAGAGATTTTACCGTCTACGCTCTGGATTCCAGAGGACACGGAAGCAGTACGCCAGTAGACGCCTTTGACTACCGCGAGATGGCGGAGGACATCCACGGCTTTATTCAAGCCCTGGAGCTTGAGAAGCCGGCAGTCTATGGCTTCAGCGACGGAGGGATCATCGGGCTGATGCTGGCTTACCAGTATCCTGAGCTGCTCTCAAAGCTTATTGTCAGCGGCGCCAACACCACCCCTGACGGGTTGAAGGAGGTCTGGCTTGATAAATTCCGGCGGGCTTATGAGCGCACCGGAAAGGACAGCATTAAGATGATGCTGGAGCAGCCCAATATCTCCAACGCGGATCTGGCTAAAATTAAAATTCCAGTGTTGGTGACCGCCGGCAGCGACGATATGATCGAGGACGACCATACCCGCTATATCGCCGAATCCATCCCAGACAGCAGCCTTCAGATTTATGACGGCGAAACCCATGAGAGCTATGTGGAGCATAACCCTAAGATGGCGGCCGTTATCCGTAATTTTTTGTTATCCGGACAGTGATTCGGCTGGCGAAACGAGACAATAAAAGGCCTCCGCGGTTTTACCGCGGAGGCCCTTGTCATTTGACGCCGCCGGATTTGCCAAACAGAACATAAGATTACAGAGCCTTTAGGGAGATGCTTTTACAGTCTCTTTTATGCATTTTCGGTATATTGTATCTGTTATGGTTTCGTGTTATAATTTTATTAACGCAAACACTGTCCAGATATATATCAATTGACAGGTCAGAAAATAATGTGGGGAGGATTTAATGCGATGTGGAAAAAGGTTATTGGTTTAGGGATGATTCTTGCGGTAATGTTTTCCAGTGCGGGATGTAATTTATCGCCGACTTCTTCGCAGCAGCCGGAAAAAAAGCAGATTGAAATTTCAATGATGTATCCCATGGAGCTGAAAAATTTTGAAGCGCTGGTGGAAAAGGAATACCCGGACATTGATTTGCAGGTGGAAATGACAACAACCGCTACAATGAACGGCGACAGCGAGCGGCGTCTTAGAAATGGACATGGCACAGATCTTGTGGTGACCACGCTGCCCACCGGCGGGGTGAAGGATTACGTACTGGATTTAAGCGCAGAAACTTTTGCAACGGCTTATCAGGGAAGTGTTGCCAGCCCGGTAATGATTGAGGGACACACATGCTATCTGCCGCTTCCCGGCCAATATGCCGGATATATTCTTAATAAAACATTGGTCGAGCAGCTCGGCATGGAAATCCCTGCCTCCAACAGCGCGATGACAGATATTTTTAAGGCTGGAAAGGAGCAGGGAAAAGGTATTGGCGAAGACGGCGCGATGTTTGGGCTTGCCTCCGTGTCGCCGGCCTCTGTGGGGGCTTATATAATCGGCACACAGGTTCCGGATTTTCTGGGGACGGCGGACGGCATCAAGTGGATGTCCGAGTTTGACAGCGGAACCGCTGCCTTCAGCGGCGTCTGGGATAACAGCTTAGATTTGCTGGCAGCGTGGACGGAGCAGGGATATCTGAATGCGGGAACCCTATCGCTGAAATCCAAAAACGCCATGCCGATCGAGTCAAGACTGCTGGATGGCACCCTGATGCTGTCTCACGGCAATGTACAGATGCTGACAAAATTAAACGGCCAGAGCCAGCAGTATGAGTATGTGATGCTGCCCTATTTAAGCGATCGGGGAAACACCTCGTGGGTGACCTCTGAACCGGATGGTTATATTGCCATAAACGATGCCCTCTCGAATGAGGGGAGCAAGGATAAGCGTGATGCCTGCGTCCGTATCTTAGAGCTGCTGTCCACCCCAGAGGGGCAGCAGGCCTGGATGCAGGACACAGAAGCGCCTCATTCCTATCTTTTAGATTTTAAAGAATCCTTGGAAACGGTCCCCCAGGGCATTGCAGACTGTGTAAAGACAGGCTATATTTATGACCTGCAGCTGCCCTCCGATGTGGTTCAGTATTTCGGAAAAAACATGACCTCTGTGCTGGATCAGAAGATGAAAATGGACGAAGCGCTTTCAGCTGTGGATGATTACTGCCGCAATGGCTCTGCCCAGGTCGAGTACGACCAGTCCCTTATCGGGACCATGGCAGAGGACCTGCTCTATGAAAACTATAATACCCGGAGGGAAGAAACAGCGATTGGCAATCTGGTTGCAGATGCCGTGAAAGAGTACACGGGGGCAGACATCGCGGTGGTCAACGGCGGCGGTATCCGCGCCAGCCTGTATAAAGGGGATGTCCTCGGGGAGGATCTCGATGTGGTCTGCCCCTATGACAATAAAATAATTTTGGTCGAAACAAAAGGGGAGACCATTGTCAGCATGCTTGAAAATGGCATCTCTCAGACTGTAAGAGATGCGGCCATGCCTGCGGGGCGCTTTCTCCAGGTTTCAGGTTTAAACTATACCTATCAGCCAAAGGATGAAGAACAGCCGTCGAAGCTTATATCCGTTACATTGGCAGATGGGTCTGAGCTGGATAAAAATGCAGAGTACACTCTGGCGGTGACTAATTATATGGCCGGAAGTGTCGGGTATATTGATAACAACGGCGACGGCTATACAATGTTGAATCTCTACAGCGACACTACTCCTAAAGCGGAAAATGTTAAGCTTGTAAAGGAAACTGACGCAACCTACAGCGATGCCATAAAACAGTATTTTCAAAACCATGGTGACGCGCCAATTCAATCAAAATTAGAGGGGCGGATCACTGTGGTGGGTGCCGGGAATGAATGAGGCAATAAAGAAGCTCCAGGGCAATAGCCGGTATATCATCATCTTTTTTATTATCATGACAATGACCTGTACGTTTGGGTTTATCTGGTTTATCACGGCATCGTCAGGGGCTTCGCAGAAGGCGGGCGTCGAGATGAATAATCTTTACCTGCGGGAGCTGACCACTCAGACAATCGGAAATTTTCAAGCCAGTATCAATGGTCAGTTTTCGCAGCTTAAAACCTCGGCGTCATCAATAAAAAAGGAAGATCTGGAAAACCTCGGGACGCTTACCGAATATTTAAAGCGCACACAGGAAAATAATCATTTTGATTTTTTTGCGCTGGTGGATGAAAACGGGCGGTATTACTGTGCAGAGGGTGTGTTCCCGGCAGCGTCCAAGATCAGCTTTCTCGGACAACTGCTCGAGGGAGAGTCCAATCTGATTTCATATAACGAAACGGTTCTGGGCAAAGACATTATTTTAATCGGGGACGCTATGGCGCCGGTGGTCTATGAAGACCGGAAAATGACAGGCGTACTGGCAGGAATGGACGTCAATGTGATTAACAGCCAGCTCGCGCTGAAAAAGAAAGATGCGCAGACCTACTCGAGCATCATTGAACGAAACGGCAGATTTGTTGTCAATAATAATTATAATAATTTATCCCAGAGCTCAAATATTCTCTCGAAGCTGCAAAAGGATGCGGAATTTTCTTCGGACAGCACTCTGGAAATGGTTCAAAATGATTTAAAGAGTGGGGAATCAGGCCTTGTGGCATATACCCTTGAGGGACAGAAGGAGTACCTGTATTATGCCCCGATTGAGGGAACAGACTGGTATCTGCTGACAACCGTACCCTACGAGGTTGTAAATTCGACAATTGATGAGCTGATTGGCAGCCTAAGAAGGGATGCAATCGGGATGATGGTGTTCATTTTAATCCTTTTGTCAGCTGTTTTTGTATTTTTCTACATTAGAATCAGCAGGGAGGAACAAAAACTGCAGGATGCAAAGGCCCTGGCGGAGAAGGCGCGTATAAAGGCAGAGGATGCGAACCGCGCCAAGAGTGAGTTTCTCAGCCGTATGAGTCATGAAATACGAACGCCGATGAACGGGATTATCGGTATGGGGACCATCGCAAGCCAGAATATCAATAATCCTGCCAGAGTTGAAGAATGCCTGAAAAAACAGGCCTTATCCTCACAGCATCTCCTGTCCTTGATCAACGATGTCCTTGACATGTCTAAGATAGAAAGCGGAAAAGTTGAATTAAGAAATGAACCCTTTGATTTCAGAAATTTTCTGGAGGGGCTCGGAAGCATTTACTATGGACAGGCCAGGGTAAAGGATATTGATTATCAGACCATTCTGGCAGGAAATGTGGATGAGATGCTGGCCGGGGATTCTCTGCGCCTTAATCAGATATTGTCCAATCTTTTATCCAATGCCATGAAGTTTACACCCTCCGGCGGTTCCATCCGGCTGCGGGTGTCAAAGGTCGGCGAAGATGAGGAACAGGTTTGCCTCCGCTTTGAAGTAAGCGACACGGGCTGTGGAATCGCCAAAGAAAATTTCGGGAAAATATTCGAATCATTTGAGCAGGAAAACGCAGATATCACCAGCACATATGGTGGAACGGGGCTCGGACTGGCCATTGTCAAACGTTTTTCTGAATTGATGGGTGGAAAGGTGTGGCTGGACAGCCGTCTTGGCGTCGGAACAACCTTTACGGTTGAGCTGCCATTTGGAAAGGCAGCGGCTTTGCCGGAGGCTGTGGATTTTAATGGGCTTAAAGTTCTGGTCGTGGACAGTAACCGGGATAACGGGGAACACGCGGCGACGCTCTTAGGCGCTATGAATTTAAAAAGCAGCTGGACCGCTGAAGGCGCCGACGCCATTTTGCAGGTGAAAGCGGCCCATGAAAGGCATGAGGATTATGATATATGCCTGGTGGACTGGAGACTGCCGGATATGGATGGTCTGGAAACAGCGCGCCGGATTCGTGAGGCTGTAGGAAAGGAAAAGCCGGTAATCATAATGACTGCTTACGACTCAGCGGAGTGCAGCCAGAATACAGGGACAACAGAGGAATACGAGGTGCTGACAAAACCGTTGTTTGCCAGCGCCATTGCTCAGGCGATCGCCGGAATCGGGCAGAAACGGCCGTCCGACGCGCCGAATACGGCCAAGTTTGATTTTCATGGCAGGCATATTTTGCTTGTGGAGGATAATGATCTAAACCGTGAAATCGCCACTGAGCTGATCGGGGCGGCCGGAGCCAGCGTTGAGACGGCAAAGGATGGAAAAGAGGCTGTTGAAATGTTTAAGGCATCAGCGCCGGGATACTATGATCTGATTCTGATGGATGTTCAGATGCCGGTCATGAACGGTTATGAAGCCACAAAAAGTATCAGGGAGATGGAGCGTGAGGACGCAAACACTGTCCCGGTTTTTGCCATGACAGCCAATGCTTTTGCGGAAGATGAAGAAAAAAGCCACCGGGCCGGGATGGATGTGCACATCACAAAACCGCTGGACGTAAAGGTACTCTATACGATGATGAATCAGTATTTGTCAAAACAAAAAAGAAGTGAAGAAATGATCAAAAAATATAGCGGAGGCAGCGGACAATGAAGAATTTGAAGGTGGGGAAAAAACTGTTTATCTCCTATGCGTTAATTTTAACCATGCTTATCGTGGGCTGTATTGTAAGTGTGGTCGATCTGATCAAATTGGGTGATCAGATTGAAGTTTTTTACAATGGGCCCTTTATGGTTAACGGGAGTGCCAATATAATCAATGCAAACTTTGAGCGGATGCAGAAAGGCGTTTACAGAGCCATATCAAATTCGGATTCAGCCATTGTGGACGAGGCGATTTCAAACGCAAAGGATTCAGCTGAAAAAATAAAAGAACAGATACCTGTTATTAAAGAACATTTTCTGGGGGATCAGCAGATAATCGAACGGCTGGACACGGCGCTCGCCAAGCTGGAGCCCATGCGGGAAACCGTGCTTTTAATGGCGAAGGAAAACAGGAATGCCGAAGCCGCGGATTATATGGAAAACAACAATATCATTGTCATCCATGAAGCGCAGAAAGAGTTAGATAAACTTGTGGAGAGCGGCAACGCCAAGGGCGAGGAGTTGATTAATGGCTTGAAAAGCAATCAGGCAAATGCGATACGCACGCTGGTTTTGCTGGGCGGCGCCAGTGTGATCGTCAGCATTATTTTTGGCGTCTACATTACGCGGGGAATTACCCAGCCGGTTGAGACGCTGGAAAAGGCGGCGCGCAGCATGGCCCGGGGCGATCTTTCATCTGTCCGCATTTCCTACGAGGCGGACGATGAGCTGGGAAGTCTTGCAGGCGATATGCGCAGCATGACCGCTACTTTACTAAACGTTATTCAGGATGAAATATATCTTCTGGGTGAAATGGCGGATGGGAATTTTGATGTGCGCAGTAAAACGGAAACGTCTTACGTGGGCGATTTCCAGCGGCTGCTGCTGTCTATGAGAGCGATCAACAGCCGCCTGAGCAGTACGCTGCGGCAGATGAGCCAGGCAGCAAGCGAGGTGGCGTCAGGTTCTGAACAATTATCATCAGAAGCGCAGATCCTTGCGCAGGGAACAATGGAGCAGGCAGCTTCTGTAGAGGAGGCATCACATACCATCAACGACATATCGGACCAGGCTGATGGAAATGCTGAAAAGGCCCAGGAAGCCAGCAGCAAGGCCCAAAAAGTAAAATCGGATACCGAACAGAGCAGCGAGAAGATGCAGGATATGCTGTGCGCGATGTCCGATATCAGCAGAGATTCCATTGAGATCCGCAAAATTGTAAAAACCATTGAGGACATCGCCTTCCAGACCAATATCCTTGCCCTGAACGCGGCGGTAGAGGCTGCCCGTGCCGGAGATCAGGGAAAAGGCTTTTCGGCAGTGGCAAATGAGGTGCAGCACCTGGCGAACAAGTCCAGCGCCGCGGCCAAGAGCACGGCAGGTCTGATTGAAAATGCCGTTCGGACAGTTGAAAAGGGTAAAAAAACAGCTTATGAAACAGCGGATATCCTCTCAGAGGTAGTCAGGGGAGTCGACAGCGTATCGGGAGCCCTGCAGCTTATCACGGAGGCTTCGGTTAAACAGTCAGACGCCGTTAAGCAGATAACAGAGAGTGTGGACATGATTTCCAACGTGGTGCAGACCAACTCGGCCATGGCGGAGGAAAGCGCTGCCGCCAGCGAGGAATTATCATCCCAGGCAGAGCTTTTGAACAGCCTTGCCAGCCATTTTAAAATAAAAACCGAGGAATAGCCTTGTCTGTGCCAGCTGGACAGCCAAATTCTGAATTCTTGTACGTTTCACTTTCATATGGTATAATTGCCCAAATGCCTGCGGGCAGAATTAATATGGAGCATACAATAAGAGAAGGATTTTAGCTGTGAGTGCAGAACTGATTTATAATTTGGTTTACGATTATTATGAGACAAGAATTGCGATGGGGGTTTACCGGTGCGGCGATATCCTGCCTTCAATCCCCAAGATTGCAGAGGGCTTTCAGATGGCGCCTCTGACGGTGCGCTCTGCCCTTACACGCCTGGAGAAAAAGGGATACATAAGGATCGTTCCCAGAAAGCCGGCCGAGGTGATATACCGGATAGACGAGAGCCATGTAAGGCAGAATGCGGCGTCCTACTTTGTACCGAGAATGGCAGGCCTCGTCGATTTTTGCCAGTCTGGGAAATTGCTGATTGAACCCGTTTGGGAATACGCGCAGTTTAATCTTAGTGAAGAAAAACGCCTGTTTTTGAAAAGTAAGCTGGCAGAAGCTGGAAAAGTAGAGCTGCCGGTGTCTGTCCGTCATCACCTTTATGTTTTTGCGGCTCTGAAAAATAAACTATTCCTGAACTTTTACTGGGAAGTTCTGCGTTATATGCGCTTTCCATATCTGGCGAGCAATAGCACGCACCAGGAAAGAGACCAGGTGTTTTTATTTAACAAAAACGAAAACCAGATCGAATTTATGAAAGAGGCTTTTGAAGGTGATTATGGAAACAGCTTAAAGTATCTCCAGGATTTCTGTTTATGGGCGCAGAAAGAATATGATTTGGAAGATAAGGAGCAAATACCATTTTGCTGGAATATTTACTGGCAGAGACCACAGCTGTGCTACACACTGGTTTCACACATTATCCTGGGGATTATAAGGGGAACATATCCTGAGGGAAGCGCCCTGCCCTCTATGCCGATAATGTCAAAGCAGCTAAAGGTCTCCTACCGTACGCTGCGCCGCACCCTCAGTATTCTCGGCAGTCTTGGCGTTATCCGCTTACATCAGGGAAAAGCCGCGGAGGTCTGTACAGATATTGAGCAGATTAATTTTTCCAGACAGGAAATAAAGGAAGGGGCGAGGTTATATAGAGAAAGCCTACAGTTCATGGCAATAACAATACGTCCCGTGCTGCTTTTTACCCTTGAAAATGCCAGAAAAGAGGATCAGGAATATCTGGCGGATGCGTTTGCTCAGATGCTCAGACAGAATACCTGTCATAAGTGTTTTAAGATTACTATCGGGTTTATTATTGAAAAATGTCCGTCTGCGACGGTTCGCGAGTGCTACAGGAAATTGTCAGAATTTATGGTCTGGGGATATCCTTTTACGCGGTACCGTGTCAAAAAGCAGCAGCTGAAGAATGAATACGCGACGATGGTCCGAAGAGCAGCGCCCTGCCTGAAAGATGGTGATTGGGCGTGCTTCGCAGATTATTGGAAGGATTTGATGGCCTGTGAGCAACAGAAAGCCGAACACTTTTTATTTAAGAATAATATCCGCCTGTAGCGCGTTTGGCCCGTGTTTTTATGAAGGAAAATTTGGGAGACAAAGTATTTTTCAGATAAAAAGGGCACAGTCCTGGACTGTGCCCTTTTTATGACAGATTGAAACCGTCTGTTTTTTTGATGGCCCCACTTTTAACCCGCTGTCTGCGGGTTTTTAGGATTGCTCAAATTTTCCTTTGAGGGCTTTTTTAAAGGCCAGATACAGCAGAGCCGCAATGACTACGTTGACTGTGGAGGCGATGAGCAGCGGCGCCAGCATGGGAATGACAAAGCCCATGACAGAGGGCGAGATGCCCAGGATCACAGCCAGAACGCCAGACAGGAAGGTCATGACCACACCGTTGATTAGAATGGCGATGACAGAAGCCACGATCAGGTTGGTCTTTTTATTAATCCAGGCATAGGCGTAGCAGGCACCGGCCATGCAGGCAGCTACCAGAATGTGCATTGGCAGGCCCATAGGAAAGCCGGACAGGGCTGCGGAGAAAAGGTGTCCTACCGCGCCGATCAGCGCGCCGACAGGTCCGCCGAGCATCAGCGCGCCAAAGTACGCTGGAAGGGCGTCCAGCGCGACGCTTCCGAATATTTTTACAAGGGAGCCCAGATAAGACAGGGCGATGAGCAATGCGGTAAAAACAAGGGTTTTCGTATTCAGTTGATTCTTCATGAGGTCCTCCGGTTGCATTAAGATAAATGAATTGCGGAAGTTATTATATCGCAGAAACCCGAGAATGTAAAGCGTGATGAACTTAAGGGTATAAAATGCTATAATAGAGAAAATGACGAACGGAGGATAAATAACATGAATATCGGGATCGATGTAGGCGGTACTAACCTGGTAGCCGGGCTGATCGGCGAGGGCGGCAGGGTGTTAATCAAAAAAAAGCAGCCCACAAAGGCCAGGGAGGGCTATGAGGCCGTGACAGGAAAGATTGCAGCGCTGGTGGAGCAGGTAAAGGCAGACGCTGCGGAATACTCTGTTGACAGCATCGGTATCGGCGTGCCTGGAATCGTCTCAGCGAACGGAAAAACGGTTGTGTCCTGTCCTAACCTTTATTGGGAAAACAGGCCCTTAAAACGTGATTTGGAGGAAAAACTGGGTCTTCCGGTTTATATGGCCAACGACGCCACTGTGGCAGGTATTGCCGAGAACCGGTACGGCAGCAGCAGAGGCTGCAGTGATGCGGTGATGTTTACGCTGGGCACCGGGGTAGGCGGCAGCGTGATCGTCGGCGGAAAGATCATTACGGGGGTGCACGGCGTCGCCTCGGAATTTGGTCATATGATTGTGGGAGACGGCCACTATCAATGTAACTGTGGCAAAATGGGCTGCCTGGAGACTTATTCCTCAGCGACGGGAGTGATCTGGCTGGCGAGAAAGCGTATTGAGGAAGGCCGCGAAACGGTGATTCTGTCCATGGCCGGGGGCGATCCGGAAGCGGTCAACGCTGAGATGGTCATCAATGCGGCCAGAAACGGCGATGCAGTAGGCCTTGAATGCTTTGAGTCGATGGTGGAGCACCTGGCCATCGCTATTTCCAACCTTGTGGATGTTCTGGACCCTGAGGTCTGCGTTCTGGGCGGCGGAGTAGCCCACGCGGGCGCTTTTCTGCTGGAGGCGGTGCAGAATGCCACAGCGGAAAAGATCACCTATAAGCGTCTGGTGAAGCCCGAGATTGTTCTGGCGACGCTTGAGAACGACGCGGGCCTGGTGGGGGCCTCCTGTATTAAGGAATATCTGTACGATTAAGAAAACTCCTTGCATTTATAGAAAGTGCTTGCAAAATCCTTTGTATTTTATTATGATAGGGTAAGTGAATTTAAAATTTTCTTTCTTATTAATATAATAATAGGTTAAGGATGTTAACCGGTTGTTAAAATAAGAGGGACCGTCAAGGAGGCACGATCATGCAGAAGTATGAATGTGAAATTTGCGAGTATGTCTATGATCCGGAATTAGGTGATCCGGAAAACGGCGTTGCTCCGGGTACCCCGTTCGAAAATCTGCCGGATGGCTGGTTTTGTCCCACCTGTGGTGTGGATAAGGACGCGTTTAAACCTGTGGCTAAGTAGATACAAAGAATGCAGGAAAAGAAAAAGGGCTCTGTTTGGAGAGCCCGATAATCTCAATAACGATGATTAAGCTTACTGATTTTGCCGGTTATCCGGCATTTTTTATTTTTTTGGCGGCCTCTATCTCGGGGCGCTCGCCCTTTTCTTTTTTGTCCGCCTCGTTTTCACGCTGGCGCGCTTCGTAGATAGCGCAGGCTTCGTCGTAAAACTGGATGCGGTGTTCAACCATCTCCAGGTTTTTTTCCAGCTCTTCGATCTTTTTAAGCAGGCGGACCCGGTGGTCGATAAAGATCTGGCGCCTTGTCTCAAGGGTGGAGGTGCCTTCCAGAAACAGATCGATGTATTCCTTTATTTCTTTCAGCGGCATGCCGGTATCCTTCAGGCAGCAGATCGTCGACAGCCATTCCAGGTCGGCGTCAGTAAACTGGCGGATGCCGGTCTCGCTGCGCTCCACAAAGGGGAGCAGGCCTTCCTTATCGTAATAGCGGAGGGTATAGATGCTGAGCCCGGTCTTTTCAGACACTTCTTTGATCGTGTAAATGTTCATAAACGCCTCTCCTTTCCATAAAACAGCTGTTTTCTCTCTATTAGGTATACCCCAAAAAGGAATGAAAGTCAATCATTTCCTTCGAAAAACCTAGAGCAGACTCTATTGATTTCGTTTAAAAAAATGTTCTTTCGTAAATACAATCTGAAATCTTAAAAATTTCTTAGATAAAAAAGAATCGTTCTAAATTAGTACGACGAAATATTGTTTGGGAATTAGAACATCAGAAAGCACTGTATTTAGCTGATGTAAACGACCTGTCAGGATTTGGTTAAATTTACCACAACCTGTAAGGGTTTTACGGGTTTTTAAAAATAAAAATAAAACCGTGAAAGGGTATTGACCTAGAGTATGCTCTAGGGTCTAGAATTATAACCAAGTTAAGGGAAACACCCAAGACAAACAGGAAAGAAGGTCATAACAATGATGTACTACAATCCAAGAAGAGCAGCGTTGCTGAAACTTAAAAAAGTTGTAGAAGAATCAAAATGATCCGTATTTGGTAACTTGTTAGATTGATATAATAAAATAAAAATTGAAGAAAGAGGTAAACACAATGATGTACTATAATCCAATGAAATTATTACTAGAAAAATTAGAATTCGGAGCAAAAGCTTCCAAGTAAACAGCATACAAAAAATACGATAAATTAAAAAGGAGGTAAGCGAAATGATGTATTACAACCCAATCCGTAAATTATTAGAAAAAGTATCCAGATAATGAAGCTAAATCGGCGAGTGATTCGCTTTATATAAAATAAATTGATCAGGAAAGAGGTAAGTATAATGATGTATTACAATCCAATCCGTAAATTATTAGAAGAAATTGAACAGGCAGAAAAATCTGCAAAATAACAGGCAGGCTATGAGATAACGAAATTTTGAAAAAAGGGAGGTACACAAAATGATGTACTATAATCCATTAAGAAAATTATACTCAGAATTACAGGAATCAGTTGAGTAAAAACAGCTGATTTACTAATGACATTAGGAGGTAAGCATAATGTTTGTATTTGGTAAAGAAAATAAACACAGTGTCGGGGCCCCCTGCGGGTTCTGCTGTGACACAAACAGAAAATAACAAATGGTGAAAACTCAGGAGAAGTTCTTAGCGAGACTCCTCATCCCTCATATAAATAGTTCTAAAGCGCAAAGCGGACAGGCATCCCCCTTATTTGACCTGTCCGTTTTGTTTTTTTACTTTATAAAGAAAATCCAAAGCAGCCCATGAGCCAGAGCAGCAAAATGGGTATAAAGATAGCGGGGATCAGATTGCCGAGTCTCAGGGATTTAATCTCCAGCAAATTGATGCCAATGCCCATGATGAGCACGCCGCCGACGGCGTTCATCTCTGTGATCATCGGCTCAGTTAAAAAGACTTTGATTGTGCCTGCGGCCAGGGTGATAGCGCCCTGGTAAAGCAGGACAGGCACAGCGGCAAAGAGAACGCCGACCCCCATGGTGGAGGCAAAGATAATGGCGAAAATACCGTCTAAAAGCGCTTTGGTTACCAGAATGGTATAGGTGCCTGAAATCCCGCCCTCAATAGCGCCCATGATGGCCATGGAGCCGGTGCAATACAGAAGTGACGCGGTGACAAAACCCTGGGCAAAGCTGCTGTTTTCGCCGCTCCCAAATTTTCGTTCAAGTCGGCCGCCAAGACCGTTGAGGCGGCCCTCGATATTTAAAGCTTCGCCGATCACTGCCCCGAGGGCCAGTGAGATCAAAACGATTAGAAAATTCTGTGTCTGAACGCCCATGGAAATCCCCAGCACCATGATACCAAGGCTGAGCCCGTGGGTGATGGTGGTGCTGACGCGCTCAGGCAGTCCCTTTCTGAAAAGAAGTCCTAAAAAACCGCCCACTAAGATGGCGGCCACATTGATGATGGTACCGAGCACAGACATGTCCTCCTTTACGAGAATGCGTTAAAGCGTTTGCTCCATCAATTCTATCATAACCGGCGAAGCGAAAAAAGAAATTTTTTCAAAGATTTAACATTCGAAAAAGCTTCTTATGCTATAATATTAAAAAAACGAAAGAGGTGAAACCTCCTTGATTAAACGATTTGCAGCGATTTATATCGGTTCCAGCAAATGTGAGCTGGTGGTAGGCCAGCGCGGGAAAGGAGCCATCAATATTTTAGACCGCGCGGTTTACCCCATTGACTTTGGTGAGCAGAGCTTTGCAAGCGGTAAAATATCCTTCAGCTCGGTGTATGCCCTGTGCCGGATTATCGGTGAATATATTGAGATCGCCAGGGCTTCAGCTGTCGAAGAGATTGAAATCGTAGCCACTGCTGCCCTGCGCGAGGCAGAAAACCGCATCTACCTGCTGGAGCAGATAAGAACTTACACTGGCGGCTACCGGGTGCATCTGCTGGAAAAGGAAGACGAGATTGAGCTGATCTACCGTTATATGCTGCTCAAATGCGAAGATTTTCTAACTGAGGAAAGAGTGCAGGAGGAGACCATGCTCTGCTCCATTTCCAGCGGAAATATCGCCCTCGCCCTCATGAACGGCGGCCTCATCGACTACTATCAGACGCTGGAGATGGGCTACCTGAAGATCCGCGAGGTGTTGCGCGCCATCGAGGAGGAAACCGAAAACTTTGAAAACCTCCTCTCAGATTTTTTTGCCATCAACCTTCATGCCGTGACGGACAATATCCACAAGCGGAAGATCAAAAATCTGGTGGTCACCTCCCACGATGCCGAGATCATCGCCCGTTTCTGCGGCATGGAAGCCGGGAACGCTTATTACCGGATCAGCCGGGAGCGCTTTGTGGAGCTGCACGAAAGTCTTAAAGGGCTGACCTCCAGACAGCTTCAAAGAAAATACCCTGAGCTTAACCTGTTCGAGGCCGAGACCATGCGGCATACCCTGATGTTTTACCTGAAACTGCTGGATGATACCAAAATGGACGAGATCGTCCTGGTACAACTGAGTCTCTGTGACGCCATGGTCGATTTCAAATTCAACCTGACCAAGGACCAGCGCCTGCGGGAATGGATCGAGGAGAGCAGCTACAGCTCTGCCCGGATGCTGGGAAAAAAATACCACGTGGACGGCAAACATGCCGAGACGGTTGAAAAGCTGGCGCTGAAGCTTTTTGATTTCCTGAAAAAGCGTTACCAGCTGGATAAGAAAGAGCGCCGCCTGCTCAGGCTTACCGCCGAACTGCTGGACGTGGGGCGTTATGTGGGCGGGCAGAACAGTAAGCCCATGAACCGCATGATCATTGAGAACGCGGACATTATCGGGGTGAGCGAGCGGGAGCGCAAGATCATCGGGACAGTGGCGGACTGTGTCCGGACCATTCCCTTTGACGAATCCCTGCTGGACAAAGCCATGCCGGCCGAGGAACAGCTGGCCATTTCCTGCCTCACCGCCATTTTGAAGCTGGCCACAGCCTTAGATAAAAGCCACAAGCAGAAGATCAGTAAAATACAGTGCCGGATCGAGGAGCGGGAATTTATTATCACCGCGGTCACAAGCAAGAACGTACAGCTGGAAAGCTATTTCTTCAACGGGAGCAAGCTGGCCATGCGCAAGGTCTTTGGCCTGAAGCCTGTACTTAAAATCAAGAGGGAAAAAATATGAAAGAAAATTTATACATCAACCGAGAGAAGAGCTGGCTGGATTTTAATTACCGGGTGCTGGAGGAAGCCTATGATAAGACCAACATGATCATGGACCGGATGAAATTTCTGGCCATCACAGCCTCCAATCTGGATGAGTTCTTTATGGTGCGTATCGCCGGCCTCATGGACCAGGTGAATGTGGGCTACAACAAGAAGGGGCTGGACGGCAAAACGCCTACTGAGCAGCTGGCAGAGATCAACACTATTACCCAGGAGATGATGAAAAGACAGTATAACTGCCTGCTGAAATCCCTGGTGCCAGAGTTAAATCAGAATCATATCTTTTTTGTGGAGTATGACGAGCTGACCCCCGAGGAACGGGAATATGTGGACGACTATTTCCTGGAAACCTGTTACCCAGTGCTCACGCCCCAGGCCATTGACAACAGCCGCCCCTTTCCGCTGGTCAAGAACAACCAGGTTTATCTCTGCGTCCAGCTTCTGGATACTCAGGAGGACAAAAAGAAAAAGAAGAAGGACGGCAAAGAAGATGAGGAATACATGGCGATTTTGGAAATTCCAAAGGTACTGGACCGCATCATCGCTTTGCCGAGGGCAGACCGCGACGCGCCCTACCGCTATGTTTTCATCGAGAACATTATTATCCACAACGCCGGGCAGCTTTTTACCGGCTATGACGTCAAGCATGTCTCCGAGTTCCGGATCACCCGAAACGGGGACCTTGCCATTGACGAGGACGAAGCAGAGGATCTGCTGATCGAGATTGAAAAGTCCATCCAGCAGCGCAAATGGGGTGCCTGCATCAAGCTGGAGATCACTAAGGCCATGAGCAAAAAGGCCAAGCGGAAGCTCATCGAGGAGCTGGAAATCTCAGAGGAGGACGTCTATGAGCTCAAGGGACAGCTGGATTTGACCTGCTTTATGAAATTCCAGGGGCGGCCGGAATTTGACGAGCTGCGTGAGCCCATCTACAAGCCATTGCCGTCCAGAGATTTTTACGAGCGGGAGGATATCTTTGAAGTGATCCGTGAGAAGGACCGCCTGCTTCACCATCCCTATCAGTCCTTTGACACCGTGGTCGATTTTGTAAGAAAGGCAGCCGCGGACTCGGATGTGCTGGCCATCAAGCAGACCCTTTACCGCGTCAGCGGGGATTCGCCCATCATTGCCGCCCTTATCGAGGCAGCCCAGAACGGCAAGCAGGTCACAGTGCTGGTTGAGCTGAAAGCCCGGTTCGACGAGGCCAACAACATCGTCTGGGCTAAAAAGCTGGAGCGCGCGGGCTGTCATGTTATTTACGGCCTGGTGGGTTTAAAAATCCACTGCAAGATGATTCTGGTGGTGCGCAAGGAAGAAGACGGCATCCGAAGGTACGTTCACCTGGGTACCGGCAATTATAATGACGTGACCGCCCGTCTCTACACCGATATCGGCATGTTCACGGCCAAGGAGAGCTACGGCTCAGACGTCTCCACCCTGTTTAACGTGCTGTCCGGCTACAGCCATTACACCCTGTGGAAAAAGCTGGAGGTAGCGCCCACCACCATGCGGGAAGCCTTTAACCGCCACATTGACCGAGAGATCGAGAACGTGAAGCTGGGCGTGCGCGGCCGGATTATCGCCAAGATGAATTCTCTGATCGACGACCAGATCGTGGAAAAGCTGTACGAGGCCTCCCAGGCCGGCGTCGAGATCAAACTCATTGTCAGAGGCATGTGCTCGCTTATCCCGGGGATACTAGGAGTGAGCGATAATATCACAGTCCACAGTATCGTGGGCACCTTCCTGGAACACAGCCGGATCTACTATTTTTATAACCAGGGCAAGGAGGAACTTTATCTTTCCAGCGCAGACTGGATGCAGCGGAATCTGAACCGCCGCATTGAGACTTTGTTCCCGGTGGAGGACCTGGATTTGAAAAACGAGCTGAAGCATATACTGGACATCACCCTGCGCGATACCATCAAAACCCGCGTGATGACCGAAACCGGCGAGTACGTGAGGGTTGACAAGCGGGGTAAGGAACTGTTAAGCTGTCAGCAGTACTTCTGCGAGGAGGCCGAAGGACAGTTTGAGGAAGCGAAGCGTAAATTGCGGCTGAAGGCAGAGTAGCGGCGGGTTTGAAATTTGTTGAAAATCCTTAAATAGAGAAGGTGGAGAGAAATGGATAAAAGTATTGGAGTCATTGATATTGGCTCAAACAGTGTGCACCTGGTGGTGGGGGAATACCACAACAACGAGTATTTTCACATCATAGACGATGTCAAGGTAAATGTGCGTCTGTGCGAGGGGCTGTCTGAAACGGGCTGCCTGCGGGAAGACCGCATGGCGCTGGGGGAACAGACCCTTATGATGTTTAAAAATATGTGCGATACCTACAAGCTGGACAAGGTAATCGCCGTGGCCACCGCGGCAGTCCGCAAGGCCAAAAACGGTCAGGTTTTTGTCGATCTGATCAAAAAAACAACCGGTATTGAGATTGAGATCATCCCGGGTGAGACCGAGGCCGCCATGGATTATCTGGGCGCCATTAACACCATCGACATCCGCGACGCGCTGCTCATGGATATCGGCGGCGGCAGCGTGGAGTTTGTCCTGATCCGTGACCGCAAAATGGCGGACGCAGTGAGCCTGCCCTTTGGCTCCATCGACCTGACGGAAAAATTTGGGCTGGAGGATGTGGCGACACCGGGCAAGCTTCAGAAGCTGCACGCCTTTTTAGAGGAGGCCTTCGCAGGGGTTGAGCTGTTTGAAAAAGCCAGAGGACTGCCCGTGCTGGGTGTGGGCGGCACGATTCGGAATATTGGCCGTATCCATCGCCGGGTGGTCGACTATCCTTTGGAAATTGCCCATAATTACCGTATGTGCGAGGATGAGGTCGCTAAAATCTGTCACATGACTGCGAAGATGAACCTGGAGGAACGCAAAAACCTTAAGGGACTGTCCAAAGGCCGGACCGATATTTTTGTGGGCGCCAGCCAGGCGGTTTATAAGGTCATGCAGACCATTTTCTCACCAGAATTGATCATCTCTGACGCCGGTCTGCGGGACGGCTTGATTTTCAAGCATTTCGGCAACGGGCCGGAGGATCTGGTCCACAATATCTTTGATAACTCCCTGGTCAATACCATGCTCAACTACGATGTCAATATTCCACACGCCTACCACGTGTACGGGCTGTCTGTGAAGCTGTTTGAACAGCTGAAGTCTTTGCACGGCATCGAGGAGGATGTGTCCAGGATGATGAAAACCAGTGCCATGCTCCACGATGTGGGGATCAAAATCCAGTACAGCAACCACCACGAGCACAGCTTTTACCTGATTTTGAACTCCGGGCTCGAGGGCCTTTTGCAAAAGGAACTGCTCATGAGCGCTTTTATTGCCCTGAACCACCGGACCAACAAAAAGGTCAAGGTCGAGGCAGAATACATGACGCTGCTGCGTGAGGAGGACAAACGCCTCATTGACAAGCTCAGCCTTTTCCTCCAGATCGCTGAGTATCTGGACCGCAGCATGGACGGCATCGTGAAGGATATCGACTGCGACATTAAGGACGATGTGGTCGAGATGATGGTGCTGACCACCACCCACTCTGTCTTTGCGGATATGATCATCAGCGAGTGCGGTAAAAAATTTAAACGCGTGCTGGGCCGTGAGCTGACCATTAAGAACAAGGTCATCGCCGCGGTGTAGGCAGACATGATTGATGCTACAAAAAATACCGAAAAATCCCATCCGGGGACTTTTCGGTATTTTTGTATCTAAAGCCAGTGCCCGTTTAATTTTTCAGGATGGCGGTCATGGCCTCTTTAAAAGCCCGGGGATTGTCAAGCATTGGGCTGTGGCCTGCATCTTTGATCCGGAATTCCCTTTTGACCGGTGCGGTGAGGCGCTTCAGGTATTTCTCTGCTTCGCTGGCCGGGGTGGTCATGTCACGGTCCCCGGAGATAAAGTAGACGGGCACCTGATAGTCATGGCTGTAGTCATAGAGGGTGAAATTGCCCACTGAGACGAGCAGCGCGGTGTTGATTTTACTGCTCTGGAACAGGCCGAGGATATCCGAAGGTTTAAAAATAGGGCTTTTGAGCGCGGATTTGATGATCGCTCCGGTTTTGCCGTCCGGAAAGTATTTTTGCTTCAGGGCGCTGACTTTGGTCATTTTCTGGAGCATGACTTCATCGAATGGACGCTCTGGATATGGGCCGATACGGCGCAGCTTTTTAATGTCACGGCTGTTGCCGGAGCGGATCACCGCGCCTTTGAGCGCATTGTAGCCAGCCTGCTCGTTTTCGATCACGTCCACCAGCTGGCCTACGCCGATATAGGCCGCTACGTTTTCAGGGTGCTCCAGGGCGTAGAGGGCGCCAAGCACAGTCCCCCAGGAATGTCCCAGAACATAGAGCTTATCTTTATGATATTGTTTTTTAAGCGTTTCGACGGTCTCATGCAGGTCAGTCATGAGGCTGTGCAGGTCGGGAGCCGCGCCGGGATTGCGCATAAAGGTTTTGCCGGTGCCGCGCTGGTCGTAGTGGACCACAGTGCACAGGTCTGAGAAAATCGACTCCATCACATAGGCAAAATAAGCCTCGGATGAGCCGGGCCCGCCGTGGACAAAGAGCAGAACTGGCAGCTCGGGCGCGGCGGTGTAGTGGAGGGTATACTCCTCAATGCCGTTTACAGCAATGTATGTTTCTGTGAAATTATCGGGTATGGGTGCTTTCTTTTTCATGATGACCTCCTTTGGGATTAATATTAGTGTACCCCAGAAGCAGAGGAAAGAAAAGGGAATTCAGGTTTATAAAAGAAAATAAAAAGCAAAAAAGCGTATAATGGGGACAGCAAGATGATTGGAGGATATGGATGGAAGTATTGACATTAAGCAGCAGAGATTTTGAGGCCGGAGGCTGGATTCCCAGAAAAAATTCGGCCAGAGGTGAAAACCGCTCCCCGGCCCTGACACTGGAGGGGATCACGCCAGAGGCCAGGTCACTGGCCATCACCATGGACGACGCGTCGCATCCCTTATTTAAAAATTATAATCACTGGGTCATCTGGAATCTGCCCGTGCAGGCAGAGATTCCGGAGGGTATTCCGGCGGGCAAGATCGTGGACAGCCTGGGCGGAGCGGTGCAGGGGATGGCCTATGGCAGGCATGTTTACAAAGGGCCGAAGCCGCCGTTTAAGTCGGTTCATACCTATACCTTTACCGCCTATGTACTGGACTGTGAGATCAGCCTGCCACCGGAAAGCCACCGGGCTGAGCTGCTCGCAGTCATAGAAGGGCATGTGCTGCAGAGAGCGACCCTGTCGGCAAAGTTCCAGAGCAGGCGTAAGGAGTAGAAGGGATCTGCGGGGGATTTTCAGATTGTACAAAATTCAGGATTTTAAATAAAGAGATTGCGCAAAAGGCGAAAGCAGTTTATAATAAAGGGTAGAAAACTGAATAGAAAATGCGGCATCCGGAATAGTGTTCGCACCACTAATCAGGCTTGCGCAAGGTGTAGACCCACCGTACACAACGGCCTCTTGGGGCACGTACCGCATTACTTATTATAGATGATTTGAGTTCCAAAAACAAGGGATTCGTCCAACTATTTAAGTAGGCTTTTGTTTGTGTTAGCATTTTTAAGAAGAAGAATCTTTTTAGCTGTGTACAGGTGGCGTCTGCCCTGCACAGCTTTTTTATTTGGACTTTCTGATGACAGCGGGGAAGCAGGCCTTTTCCGCTGTCTGCTTATTCACTGAAAGGGAATAATAAGGATGGGAGGTGCCAGTAAATGAAAAAAGAACGATCTCCGGGGTTTTCCCAGAAGGGAGACAGGTACTATGCTAAAGGAAGCTTTTTTGATGAGGATAAAACCTTTGACGGCCGGCTGGCGCGTGTTGAGCGCCATGTGGCCCGGGACCCTGATGCGCCGGACTCCAAACGGCTTTACAGCTTTCACACTTTTGTGATTCAAAAGGGCGCAAAAACCCGGATCTATGTCTTTAAAGGCGTAAAGGAGATTGATCTGACGGGCTATTTTAAGGAAGGTGACCGGGTACGGCATCATTACGGCCATGCGATTCCGGAAAAGTATGATAAGTCTGGAGACTCGGAAGTGGTCTGTATTGTGTGTGGCGAGCCAGTCAGCTGCCGGCGGAGCGTCTGCCCCTACTGCGGAAGTGTTTTGCTGAAATAAGTTGATACAGAAAATACAGAAAAGTCAGCGTTTTGGACTTTTCTGTATTTTTTGTACCCAAATTAAAGCCATTTGCCGGCCTGTTCATGTTATAATGAATGAAAAGTAACTTGGAAAGGAAGAATGCCATGGGTTTAATCACCATTGTGGTCCCCTGTTATAATGAGGAGGCGGTGCTGCCGGCCTTTTATCAGGCCGTCTGTGAGGCGACCGCGGCCTTTCCAGCGTCGGAGGATTTTGAGCTTCTGTTTGTGGACGATGGCTCTGGCGACAGCACCCTCGCAGTGCTCCGGGACTTTGCCGGGCGTGACCGCCGGGTGCGCTACCTGTCCTTCTCACGCAATTTCGGCAAGGAGGCCGCCATCTACGCGGGGCTTAAGCACGCCAGAGGCGACCTGGTGGCGCTGATGGACGCTGATCTGCAGGACCCGCCGGATTATCTGCTCAAAATGTACTTAGCCATCACCGCAGAGGGCTACGACTGCGCAGCGGCCAGGCGGGTGAGCCGCAGAGGCGAGCCGAGAATCCGCTCCTTTCTGGCCAGACGTTTCTACCGGATCATGCGCCGGATATCCAATGCCGACATCGTGGACGGCGCCCGGGACTTCAGGATGATGACCAGGCCGGTCGTCGAGGCGATCCTCAGCGTGACGGAGTACAACCGGTTCTCAAAGGGCATTTTTGGCTGGGTGGGCTTTAAGACCAAATGGCTGGAGTATGAAAACATCAAACGTGCCGCCGGGGAGACCAAGTGGTCGGTCTGGAAGCTGTTTAAATACTCGATGGAGGGCATCACTGCCTTTTCAGTGGCGCCTCTGGCGCTGGCCTCCTTCGGCGGAATAGCCCTGTGCGGCGTGGCCGTTATCGCCATTCTGTTTATCATCATCCGCCAGCTGCTCTACGGCGGCTCCGCCTTTGGCTGGCCCTCCATGGCCTGTATCGTGATCTTCATCGGCGGCATTCAGCTGCTGTGTGTGGGCATTCTGGGACAATATCTGGCCAAAACTTATCTGGAGGTCAAGGAGCGCCCGGTTTACATTGTGCGGGAGGAATCCCGGCATGTGGATAGAGCCGATGGTGAGCGGCAGAGATAAATGGGAATTATTTAAGCATCGTCCGTTACAATAGGCTTCACGGGACATACGAAAAATGCCAAAAAGTCCAGAAAAAGACTTTTCGGCATTTTTTGTACCTTACCTGTAAGAAATGATGACCTGAAAGGATTTGATCATAGATGAAGAAAACAATTATGACCGCCCTGGCCGGGGTCGGCCTGCTGGCGGCTTACAGCATTCTTGTGGAGCCGAACCGCCTGGCGGTAAAAAAACACGTGGTGGGCAGCGGCGAGACGCGGCTACGGGTGGTCCAGCTCACCGATATTCATATCGGCCCCTTTTATCCCAGGCGCAAAGTTGCCCGTCTGGTGCGCAGGGTCAACCGGCTCTCGCCCGACGTGGTGGTGTTCACCGGCGACTTGTACGACCGCTTTATCCATTACCGGCGTGAGGACGCGGCCGGCCCGCTTGCAGAGCTGGAAGCGCCTATGGGTAAATTCGCGGTCTGGGGCAATCACGACTGCACCAAGATGGCAAGATGGTACGCGCCGGTGCTGGAACAGGCGGGCTTTACCCTGCTGGAAAACGAGGCGGTGTGCCTCCCGGCCGGAGAGGGACGGACCCTGGCCATCGGCGGCGTCGATGACTTGCTCTATGGCGAACCCGATGTCCGGCAGACGGTCCGGGGCACAGCGGGCGGTGATTACAGAATCATTCTCATGCACGAGCCCGACGGGGCGGACCGGCTGAAGGGAGCCGGGGTGGATTTGATTCTCTCCGGCCACACCCACGGCGGGCAGATCCGCCTGCCGCTGCTGCCCACCGTGACCACAGACCTCGGGAAAAAATATATCCGCGGCTTTTATACCATCGATGTGGAAAACAGCACGGAGTTGTATGTGAACAAAGGCATCGGCTGCACCCAGATCCCGGCACGCCTCGGCGCGGCGCCGGAGATTGCGGTCTTTGATATTAAGATGACGTAGTATGTGGGAGAGCAAAAAGGTTAAGGTGAAGCTGAATTTGAGAAAAATCTGGAGATAAAGGTTGAGATCATTCGAGTGGAAAATGAATGAACGTCTTGGCGATCACCAAAACGAAAAAAACGCGGCCGCAGGCCGCGTCAAATCAAAATGCGTCAGCAGTTTGCTCCTATAATTCTCCATTTTTAATTAATCCCTAACCCCGGTCAAAGTAAGGTGATTTTCCCTTAGCGGAAAGTGGAATCCCCAGCACCATGGTCATTTTTTCGTCCAGATAGCCCAGAGAAATGGCCGCCTTCCCCACAGAAAACATGATGCGGTTGTCTACATGGGCGGATGCGGCCACGCTCACGGCAGAGCCAAGGGCAATCCCCAGATCCATGGGGTCAAAGGCACAGAGTCCGTTTTCACGGGCGCACTCAGCACAGTTCTCGTGGCCGCAGTACTGGCAGGCCTCGTTCAGGCCTCTCTGGCCAGCGCTGGCGCCGATGAGCACCACAGCCGCGCTGTCGCGCACATTCTGCGCGTCGCGGATAAAAAAGGCCAGATCCTGCGCCTTGCCCAGACGGTCCATTTCAGCTGCCAGCGCCTCCTTTTCCACGTCCGTCAGGTAACAGGAATCAATGTGGTCGACGCCGCGGGCTTTGGGCGCTGTACGGGCAGCCACACACATGCTCTGGGCTACGCTTAAAATACCGGATGTCTCAGCATCCTGAGAATGACAAATCATTTTAAAAGCCTCCTTCTTATGACAATGCTTTTTAAGATTATAGCACAAAGTCCTGTAAGAAACCAAAATTGTATCAAAAAAGCCTTGACCTTCCCCTGCGCGGGAGATGTTATCCTAAAGATAAGAAAAAGCAGGAGGATACTCAGATGACAATCGCCAAGATGGATTATAAAAAAGAATACAAGGATTTATACATGCCGGGAAAAAAGCCCGGACGCATTACTGTGCCAGAGATCGCCTTTATAATGGTGGATGGCGCCGGCGCGCCGGAAAGCCCGTGCTACCAAAACGCGGTGGGCGTCCTGTACGCCCTCAGCTTTGGCATCAAGATGCAGAAGATGAAGGACAGGCCGCCAGAGGGCTATTTCGAATATGTTGTGCCGCCCCTGGAGGGCCTGTGGTGGTGTGTTTCAGATAATCGTGACGACTGGCAGTGGACCTCCATGATCCGCCAGCCTGAATTTGTGACGTCTGAGCTGTATGAAGCTGTGCTTCTGGAGAGCAGGGAAAAAAAGCCGGAGCTTGATTTTGAGACGGTCCGTTTTCAGCGTTTTGACGAGGGAGACTGCGTCCAGATCATGCACATCGGCCCTTATGCGGACGAGGGAAGGTCTTTTGATGAGCTGGCCGCCTTCATGGAAGCCGAGGGCCTGGCCCGCCGCCCAGGGTGGGAACAAAAGCATCATGAAATCTACCTCTCCGACCCGCGCCGGGCAAAGCCAGAGCGCTTGAAAACCGTGCTGCGCATGCCGGTCGCAGCCGTTTAAGATACAAATAATGCGGAAAAGTTTCAATTTTGGACTTTTCCGCATTATTTGTATGTCAAATCACTTTCTGTTTAAAAACTATGGATGGCTTTTCCGAACGATGGATAAGTAATGCCAGGCCACGCTCACCAAAGCCAGCAGTCCAAAATATCCAAACAGGGGAAAGAGGGTGGCGATGAGGTTTTTAAATCCGGCGATACTCCCGAGCGTGGCGGCGGTCATGATGGTGATCAGCAGGCCCTTTCCACGGACAGGGCCGATCCGGCGCACGCGGGTGGACACCGCGTAAAGGCAGGAAAGCCCGGAGCCGAACATGCCACAGAGCAGCAGCAGGGCATAGACAATACCCAAAACCGGATGAATGGCAGAGGCAAGGGTGAGCATGGGCAGGCTGGAGGCCTGGACCAGCGGTAAATGCAGGGCGATGGGCACCAGCACGCACAGGGCAATGACAAACAGCAGAAGCGATCCCCAGAATATCCCCCGGGTAATTGAACGATCCGAGTCCACATGGGGCGCGATGGGCGTGAGTACAGAAATGGCCACCAGCAGGTTGTAAGAGACAAAGGTTAAAGCCGCTATAAGCCAGTTGCCAACCAGTGGATTGCTGCCAGATACAGGTGAGGTGGTCAGTGGAGAGAGAGACAGGTTAAAAAAGGACAGAACACCCACCAAAAGACCGACCGCCACCATAAAGGGAACCACAAAGCCAAAGGCTGAGACCATCCCCCGGGCGCCGGTCGTTCCTGCCGTGGCCAGCAGAAGCCCCATGAAAACACTGCCTGCAAAGGCCGGAAAGCCCCAGAGTTGTTCAAGAAGCGCGCCGGCGCCGGCCACCACGACCATGACCACCGTGAACATAAAAAGCAGGGTAAAACCGCCGAAGATCAGGCGCAGAACCGGATGATAACCCCGGACCACCAGCTTTTCAAAATCCCGGATGCCCGTGCGGTGGGAAATGCGCATAATCATACAGCCAAAAATAAAAAAAACAAACACCGCCACCGCCATACCTGCAATGCCATAGCCGCCGAACACACCGAAAAACTGGTAGATCTCCTGGCCAGAGACAAAGCTTGCCCCCAGGTAGATACCGATAAAGGTCATCATGACCTGCCGCATGGTGATTTTTTTCATGGCCCTTCCCCCTTAAAGCTGATTAAAGGGATTATATCACAAAAACGTTCCACAAGAAAAGAAACAAACAAAAAAGCCCCGGAAGGCTTTTTTGTTTATGCTAAGGTTTCGTGCAAAGATTTCATGATGGCTTCGAAGGAGTCTGGCTGCCATGCGCTTCTGCCGATGAACAGCCCGTTGACATTTTCGAAAGGGGCGTACTGCTTGGCGTTGTCAATGTTGACACTGCCGCCGAACAGTAGCGGAATTTCACGTCCGGCTTTGCCGTAGAGCTCAACCGTGACATCCCGCAAATGGTTATGAATGTCGTTCACCAAAGGTGCTTCAGCGGGAATCCCGTTAACGCCGATGGCCCAGACAGGCTCATAGGCCACCCAGAATTTGCCGATGGCCTCTGCAGGCACATCGTGCAGGGCAATTTTGAGCTGGCGGGCCAGCACTTCTTTAGACACACCGTATTTTTTGTCCTGCATGCTGTCGCCGATGCAGACAAGCGGCGTAAAACCGTGCTTTAAGGCTGCAAGGGTTTTGAGGTTGACGGTGTAGTCGGTCTCGTTAAAGTACTGGCGGCGTTCGCTGTGGCCGATTTCCAGGATGTCCACGCCGATTTCCTTTAGCTGTGTGGGGGAAATCTCCCCGGTAAACTGTCCGGCGTCCTCATAATGCACGTTTTGGGCGCCCAGTTTTAAAGCGGATTTTTTAGAGTCGATGAGCTCACGGATTTTCCAAAGCTGAACATAGGGCGGAATGATGAAAAATTCAAATTCCGGGTAGTTTGGAATAATGTCCGTCAGCGCCTCCGTGTAAGACAGCCCCTCAGCGGTTGTCTTATTCATTTTCCAGTTTGTTCCTAAAAACATCTTTTTCATGATGGAACCTGGATTATTTCATGTAAGTTTTTTCGAGCTCGCGCATGCGTTCTACTTTTTTGGTAGAACCGCCGCCGGCAAATTCACTCTTCAGGTAAGCGTCAACGATCATTTTGCCAAGTTCAACCCCAATGCAGCGTGCGCCCATGGTGATAATGTTGGCGTCGTTAGATTTTGCCAGACGTTCTGCGGCAAAGGTATCGTGGCATGTGCCTGCGAAAGCGCCTGGTACCTTGTTCGCCATCATGGCAACGCCAAGGCCGGTACCGCAGATGATGATTCCTCTGTCATAGGTTTTGTCCGCTACCTTTTCAGCCAGATTAAAAGCAATGTCCGGGTAATCGCAGTCATGGTCAGCAGAATATTTTAAGTCCGTAATGTCGTAACCTTCGCTTTTTAAATGTTCGTAGATCGCATCCTTGAAATCAAAAGCAGCATCATCACAATCAATTGCAATTCTCATTTGTAAATCCTCCTGGAATTTTATTAGTTTCTTTAAGTCTATTATGCCATATTTTTAATTATTTGCATAGCAGAAATTAATTTCCGAATAAAATGTAAAGTTTTATTAAGGTTGCAGGAACACGACAAAATAAACACTGGAAAAAAGCATAAAAACAGGATAGAATGAATGCAATTGAAAAAGAAGGAGGGCGCAGCTTGCGAACAAAAAAAAACGTGACCATCGGCTACGAGAAGGGAATTCATACTCGGGTGGCCGCGATGGTGGTTCAGAAGACAACAGAGCTTGAGGAGCGTTTTGGATGCCGCCTGTACATTAAGCGGGTGGACCGTGCCCTGATCGTTCCCTGCAATTCCGTACTGCCGCTGGTGGGGATGAAGTTAAAGAAGGGCGAACAGATCCAGATCTTTGGCGACGGCACGGGGAGTGAGCAGGCTGTAACCGCCCTGGCCGAGTTTATGGACGGCGCCGGTGTGGTGGATCAGGATGAGGTTGACAACATCATCCAGAAAAATACCCTGACCAGTGAAAAGATTTTTGAGAGCATCCACAACGGCCTCATTGTCATGGACGGCGCAGGGCGCATCACCATTTTCAACGCTGCCGCTGAGGCCATGACCGGCATCGACGCCGCTGAGGCCATCGGCCGTCTGGTGGACGACCTGATCCCCGGCTTCGGCGCAGCGGAAGTGATTGCGACTGGCAGGGAAAAGCTGGGGGTAAAGGAGGCCGTGGGCGGCAACTGGGTCATTAGCGACAAAAGCCCAGTGGTGGTGGAAAACTGCAATGTGGGCGCTGTGGCCGTGCTTCAGGACATCACCCAGATCGAGGCGTTATCCTGGGAGCTGAGCAGTGTAAAAGAGCTGGAGGGCAAGCTTATCAGCATTCTGGAGGCTGTGTACGATGGCATCTGCCTGGTGGACAAGGACCATCGGATCACCTATGCCAATGATGCCTTTACGGGTATTTTGAAAAAGAGGGTGTCCGAGCTTACCGAACAGTGCATCAGCATTTTGTTCCCTGGGGAAAAAATCCCCAATGGTTTTTTTAACGGACAGAGCGGTACGGTCATCACCAACGCCGATGGGCGGGAATTCATGCTGGACGTGCGCCCGATCGCAGTGGATGGTGCGGTCAGCGGCAACGCCATCGTGGCCCGTGAACTGACTGAGATCACCAAGCTGGCCGCCAAGGTAGAGGAGCTTTCCGCCAAGACGGTCATGCTCGAAAAGGAACTGGAAAAGCGGGAGGACATCGGCGCCTCCTTTGAGAAAATCATCGGCAAGAGCGGCGTACTTTTAGAGGCGCTGTCTCTGGCCTCCAAGGCATCCAAAACCGACGCCACAGTGCTCATCCGCGGCGAGAGCGGTACCGGCAAGGAACTGGTGGCCAAGGCCATTCATAACGCCAGCACCCGGAAAGACGCAGCCTTTGTGAGTATGAACTGTGCGGCCATCCCGGCTGACCTTCTGGAGGCCGAGCTTTTCGGCTATGAGAAGGGTGCCTTTACGGGAGCGGTGCGCATGAAACCGGGTAAATTTGAGCTGGCCGACGGCGGCACCATTTTCCTGGACGAGATTGGAGATATGGACCGCGCCATGCAGGCCAAGCTGCTGCGGGTGCTACAGGAGCAGGAGGTTGAGCGGGTCGGCGGACTTGCGCCTGTCAAGATCAATGTGCGGGTCATCGCAGCCACCAACGCGCCCCTTGAGAAATTAATGGAAAATAACAGCTTCCGCAAGGATTTATACTACCGTTTGAACGTTATTTCAGTCATTTTACCGCCTTTACGCCAAAGAAAAGGCGATATTCCCTTGCTTGTGGAAGCATTTATTGATAAAATATGTATGCGATACCAATTACCGCCGAGGCGCATCACAAAGCCTGCGCTTCAGTGCCTGGAGGACTATGTCTTTCCTGGGAACGTCCGTGAGCTGGAGAACATCATCGAGCGGGGGGTTACCCTGAGCGCCGGTGAGTGGATCGGCGTGGACGATCTGCCGTCCTACGTCCGAGCGATTGGGGAAAATATCCCCGGATTTTCGGGTGTGCCGGATGAAAACGGGGAAAAAATACCCACCTTTGCGGAAATGGAGCGGGACCTCATCGCTTCTGCCCTGTCTAAATATAAAAGTTTCAGAAAAGCCGGGGAGGCCCTTGGCCTTGACCACAAGACGGTTTCAGCCAAAGCTAAGAAATATGGGTTAACATAAAAACAGACCCGGTCTTAAGTTTTGGCACGCATCTTGCGTTGTATAATCAGCGTGCCCATTTGGCAGCGTTCAACGGGCATGAAAGAAGCTTCACGGCGAAGTGAATCAAATTTTAGGAGGATATTTATGGCAGGTACAGGTGTTGTAATCGTTTCTCACAGCGCAAAGCTGGCAGAAGGTTTGGCAGAAATTGTCGAAGAAATGAATGATGGTAGTGTAAAGGTAATCGCGGCAGGTGGCGCTGACGGCGGAAGAATCGGAACCAGCGCGATTAAGATTCAGGACGCCATCGAGTCCCTGGAGGACTGTAAGAACATTTTGATTTACGCCGATATGGGCAGCTCGATCATCAGTGCGGAAACCGCCATCGATATGCTCGAGGACGACCTGCAGGAAAGAGTCCATATGGTGGACTGCCCCATCGTGGAAGGCGCTTTCGCCGGTGTGGTGCAGGCGACCATCACCGACGACCCGGAAGAAATCATGAATGTGTCCAAATCAGCTAAAGAGCTGTGTAAATGTTAATAACGGGAGTCACCCGTTAAAATAAAGAATTTCAGGAGGAAATTTATCATGACAATGAAACGTTTGATCAACGATCCCTACGACGTAGTGGAAGAAATGGTGGAAGGATATGTCAAAGCGCATGACCGCTATGTAAAAATGTGTGACCTTGAAGAAGCGCAGGGCCGTGTCGTTGTGGCAAAAGATGCTGGAACAAAAGACAAAGTTGGTGTTGTTATTGGTGGTGGCTCCGGTCATGAACCGCTGTTCATCGGTTATGTCGGTGAAAACTTTGCGGATGGCGTTGTAATTGGTAATATCAATACTTCTCCTTCTCCAGACCCATGCTACGCAGCCGCTAAAGCTGTTGACAATGGCAAGGGCGTTATCTATTTATACGGTAACTACGCAGGCGACGTGATGAACTTTGACATGGGCGCAGAAAAAGCCGATGAAGAAGACGATATCCGTGTTGAAACTGTTCTGGTAACAGACGATGTTGTTTCCTCAGAAAATATCCCTGACCGCCGCGGTATTGCAGGCGACTTCTTCGTATTCAAGGCTGCTGGCGCAAAAGCTGCCATGGGCGCAGATCTGGACGCTGTTGTTGCAGCCGCTTCAAAATGTAATGACAATACCCGCAGCATGGGCGTTGCCATGTCTTCCGCTACCTTACCATCTAAAGGCGGCCCGATCTTTGACATGGAAGACGGCGACATGGAAATCGGTATGGGTATCCACGGCGAACCTGGTGTCAGAAGAGGCAAGATCGAACCGGCTGACGCGGTAATCGACGAAATCATGGACCCAATCCTGAAAGACCTGCCATACGAATCTGGCGATGAAGTTTATGTACTGGTAAACAGTTTAGGCGCTACTCCGATTCTTGACTTACACATCTGCTACAGACGTGTTGCGCAGATCCTGGAAGAAAAGGGCATTAAGGTTCACAGAGCTTTAGTTGGTCCTTTTGCCTGTTCCATGGATATGGCCGGGATGTCCGTTACTTTATGTAAACTGGATGACGAACTGAAAGAATTATTAGATTACCCATGTGACACACCTTACTTCACACAGGTAAAATAATTAAGACGTTAACGAAATTAAGAGAGAATAAACTATAACTGTGTCTCGGGCCCTTAGCGGGGTCCGGGATTCTTTACTTCACAAAGTACGTCCTGTCCTATGTCCCTATCGATAGGACAGGGCGCATTTGGTGAAATAAGAACAAAAGGAGACCAAAAAATGAGCGAATATGTTTTAGATAAACAGTATTTTGTAGATGTTGTCAAAGATCTCATCAAGCTGGCAGAAGACCGTAAGGACTATTTTACAGAGCTGGACTCTGCCATCGGCGACGGCGACCACGGTATGAACCTGTCCATCGGCTTCAGAGAAGTGGATAAAAACCTGGACGAATGGCAGAAGGAAAGTGTTAACGGCTTTTATAAAAAAGTTGGTACCGCGTTACTTGACAAGGTTGGTGGTTCCTCCGGACCGTTATACGGCAGCTTTTTTATGAAATTTGGCCTGCCGGTCAAGACAAAGGGCCCGGACGACGGCGTTACCTTTGACGAATTCATCGAAATGATGGAAACCGGCGTCAACATCATTAAAAAGCGTGGCAAATCGACCACCGGTGAAAAAACAATGCTGGATACTTTAGTACCAGCGGTTGAAACTTTAAAATCCGCCTATGAAGGTGGTGCAGCTCCAAAAGAAGCCATGGCGAAAGCAGTAGAAGCCGGCAAAGACGGCCTTGAATCGACCCGCAATATTGTTGCGACCAAAGGCAGAGCCATGCGTCTTGGTGAACGTGCCATCGGCCATCTGGACCCGGGCGCTGCATCCTCCGCAGAAATTCTGGAAGTATTCTACAATCATATGCCGTAAGAGAACAAAAAGGCAGACAGGTGCGTCGCGAAACAGGACGCACCTGTTTTTTTGTAATTGAAAAGGTAAAGAAAAACCAAGGAAGGGACAACATATGAAAAATACGTTTGCGATCCGCTGCCAAAAGTGCGGCTATGAAAAGGACTTTTACCTGGGCGTTGGGCTGCTCCATTCCGGGGCGCCGGATTTCGATTCGGAGTACGCTGTGCTGCCAAGACTGGTCCGGGACCCGGAGGCGCTGGCCCGCATTAAGCGTCTGGTGGCAGAGGAGGGCGGAACCCTCGTCACCGATTACTGCTACGGCGTTTATCGCTGCCCGGCCTGCGGAGCTTTTTATAAACGCTTTGCCTACGCGGTGGAGAAAGCCGATGGACAGAAGATCATGCCAGAATATATTTGTGAATGCGGCGAAACGCTTGAAGCAGTGGAACCCGAGACCCTTGACCTTTCGGACTGCGTTTGCCCGGAATGTGGCGAAAAGCGGCTGCATGAAGCGGATTCAACCTTTTCGCCCCTGGATAGAGAGGATTAATTATGAGGAAAAGGCACTCTAAGGCTAATGGACAATAAATAAGTACAACAAATAAATAATAAAAAAATATGCATTTTATAGTAGCATTTTACTGTAATGAAGTGTATAATACAGGTATATGAATACTGTCATTTTAAAGGAGAGAGAAATGAAAAAGAAAAGTATGATGACCTTACTCATCGTTGCGCTTCTGTCCCTGGCCATGCTGTCAGGCTGCAGCAGCAGCGGTGGAAACGACAACCAGGCAGCAGGAAACAGCGCCAATGACGACAAAACCTTTGTGGTTGGTCTGGACGATTCCTTTCCGCCAATGGGCTTCCGAGACGATCAGAACAACATCGTCGGCTTTGATGTGGATTTAGCTACCGAAGCCGCCAAACGCATGGGTATGGAACCTAAGATGCAGGTCGTCAACTGGGATACCAAAGAGCTTGAGTTGGACAGCGGCAACATCGACGCGATCTGGAACGGCCTGTCCGTCACACCAGAGCGCCAGGAAGCCATGCTCATGACCAAGCCGTACCTGAAAAACGATCAGGTAATCGTGGTTAAGAAGGATTCCGGCATCGCTAAAAAAGCAGACCTTGAAGGCAAGAACGTCGGCCTCCAGAAGGGCTCCACCGCCTATGACGCCTTTGAAGCGGACGATATCCACACCAAGGTTGCGGGAATGAATGAATACCCCGAAAATGTATCCGCCCTTCAGGATTTAGGCATTGGCCGTATCGACGCCGTCATTGTCGACTCTGTGGTCGCGCGCTACTACATCTCAAGTGAAAACGCAGATTATGTGATCCTGGACGAAAGCCTGTCACCAGAAACCTATGCGGTTGGTGTCAAGAAAGGCAATACTGAATTACAGGAAAAAATTCAGAAAGCCATCGACGACATGGTCGCTGACGGTACTGCCGCTGAAATTTCCAAGAAATGGTTCGGCGAAGACATTTTCTATACAGGAAATTAAATGATTTGAGAATTGAGCATTGAAAATGGAGAATTAGAGGAGCGGATGCGCTGTGCGCATCCTACAGATTGTCAAAAGAGTGCCGCAGGCCGAGACTGCACCTTTTAAGATTTTTTGATACTCTGAAACCATACAGTGGTTTGCCCTTTTAATTCTCCATTCTGCATTCTCAATTCTCCACCTAAAAACGGGAGATATTATGGATTCAACCTATTTTATGAATGTGCTCACGCCAATGCTCCAGGGGTGTCTGGTGACATTGGCTGTTTTTGCGGTAACGATCATTTCGTCCCTGCCGCTGGGATTTTTGTTTACCCTGATGTCCAGAAGCAGGATCATGGCGCTGCGGGGCTTTGCAGAAGTCTATATCTACATCCTAAGAGGAACGCCGCTGCTCTTACAGTTGATGTTTGTCTATTTTGGCCTGCCGCTTCTGCCGGGCGTTGGCAAATTTTTGGTGTTTGACCGCTTTGTGGCAGCCTGCATCGCCTTTGGGCTTAATTACGCCGCCTATTTTGCCGAAATTTTCAGAGGCGGGCTCTTAGCCATTGACAAGGGGCAGTACGAAGCGTCTAAGGTTCTGGGGCTGACTAAGTTTGAGACCATGACCCGTGTGGTCATTCCGCAGATGATCAGAGTCTGTCTGCCCTCCATCAGCAATGAGACCATTACCCTGCTCAAGGATACCGCGCTGGTCACCACCATCGGTGTGGCGGAAATCATCCACTATGCCAAAACAGCAGTGAACCGGGACGCCAACCCCTTTGCCTTTGTTGTAGCAGCCGCCATCTATCTGGTCATCAATTTTGTGCTCACCTTTGTCTTTAAAAAACTGGAAAAGAAATACGAATTTTAGGAGACTGTCATGGAAGAAATCATCAACGTATTCAATTTGAACAAGAGCTTTGACACCAATCATGTGCTGAAGGGCGTCTCCTTTCAGGTGAACCGGGGCGATGTTGTGGCGGTGATCGGCTCCTCCGGCTCTGGGAAATCGACACTTTTACGCTGCCTGATCGATCTTGAAAAGGCCGATAGCGGCACCATCACTATGGAGGGCAAGGACCTGATGAAGGACGGCGTCTATGCTTCCCAGAACGAGATTCGGAGCATTATCATGAAGATGGGGATGGTGTTCCAGCATTTTAATCTCTTTCCGCACCTCACAGTCCGCCAGAATCTGGAGCTCGCCCCCAAGGTTGTCAAGAAGGAAAAGGGCGAGGCCATGGATATGCGCTGTGAGAAGCATCTGGCCCAGGTCGGTCTGCTCGAAAAGATCGACGCCATGCCGTCCACTCTTTCCGGCGGCGAAAAACAGCGCGTCGCCATCGCCCGTGCCCTTATGATGAACCCAGACATTCTGCTTTTTGACGAGCCGACCTCCGCTCTGGACCCAGAACTGACCGGCGAGGTTCTGAACGTTATGCAGCAGCTGGCCGAGGCACACATGACCATGATCGTCGTGACCCATGAAATGAGTTTTGCCAGAGAGGTCGCCAACAAGATCCTCTTTATGAACGACGGCATCATCTTAGAGGAGGGCACGCCTGAAGATATCTTCGAGCATCCGAAAAACGACCGGACAAAGGAATTTCTCAGCAGTATCACGCGCAGATAAGATACAAAAAATACAGAAAAGTCCAAAATCACAAAGGTTTTGGACTTTTCTGCATTTTTTGTACCCAGTTCAGGAAAAAACATCATTTTAAAAGCTGAACGTCTGAAAAATCATGGCTTCTGTAAAAAACCAGAGACTGGTAGCTGGTTTTATAGATGGCGGCCTCAGGAATACCGATACAGCGGGCTGTATTGGTCAGGAGGAAAATGCCGAAATCCTCAATGGGCATCTTCAAACGTCCCTCACAATAGGAAAGCAGACACTCGCGGCGGGCACCGAAGTCGGCGGTTACAATGGCGTTAAACTCAATGGGCCGAATGCGCAGACTGTAATCCCTTATAAAATCATGGTAAATCTGGCTGATGTTCCCGTGAAGAGAGCTGAACAACGTATCATTCTTAAAAACCTCGTAATAGAAATTCTGCGTGTGCGGGTCTGATAAGAGGTTGTGGTAGTAGATCATGGTCAGCCGGAAGTGGCTCTCAAAGGAATTCCACGGTTCGTATTGTTTTTGGCGGATGGCTGAGTCAAGATTGGTAAAGTAGTCGTCGAAAAGACGGCTCACAAAGGTGGCTTTGGTCGCAAAATGGTAGGTCATAGAGCCAAGCGTTGTCCCCGAATGGTCAGCGATCTGTTGGATGGTGGTTGCGTCGTAGCCCTGTTCGTAAAACAGCTCCTTGGCGCTCGCGAGAATGCGCTCCTTTGTCATTTCGCCTTTTGTCATTTTTCGCATAGTTGGGCTCCTTCTAAAAAAGTTCTAACAAAAATTTTAACATGGATTTTAGAGGAGGACAAGGCGTAAACACGCCGGAACAGACAGAATTTTGACGTGTCAATGTAAATATTAGCATCGGCATCAGACCAGGAGTTTTATTTTTGAATGATCGTGTTTTTGTTCAAATTTTTCGCCCCTTAAAAGGTAGGTCTGCATCTGGTCCTCGTCAATTTTAAAAAGCCGGCTCCGATAGAGGTAAAGGTGCGTGATGAGTCCCCTGACGGTGTGCCCCGGCCTTGGATTTTCAATGAAATCGAGGACGATCTCACGCCGCATGCCAAGATCGGCCAGACTGAGGGTGTAGAGCTCAGCGTCACTGAGGCTGTAGCCGCAGTCCTTGATGAACTGGCGGTAGACATGGCGGAAATTCTGGCCCAGAAAGGCCTGGATGGATTCCCGCCGGAGGGTATCGGCGTGAAAGCAGGCGGTCGCGTCATCCTTGAAGACAGCGGCGTAGTACAGAAACGCGGTGTAGGCGTTCTTCTCAATACTGTTGATGCCTTCGCTCTGAGTATGGTTTTCCACAAAGGCGTAGGTCTGGAGATGGAGATCGGAATAGACGGCCTTGATCAGATCTTCCTTTGTCTTAAAATAATAGGCGAAGGTGCCAGTGCGGATGCCAGCCTGAGCGCAGATGTCCTTGACCGACGTCTTTGCAAAGCCCTTGCTGTGAAAATCGGCCCGGGCGATCTCAAGAATTTTGTTTTTAGTTTTCAATCCCTTGTCGGATGCTGCTTTTGCCATAAACCTCTCCCTGATGCTGTTTTTAACAGTATAGCATAACTTTGTTCAGAAAAAAATTAAAAAACTCGAAAGACGTGATTTTATCAGGGTTTTAGAAGAAAAGATAATAGTAAAAACAAAAGTTTTTAATAAAAATGTTTGACAAACCCTGAAATAGGTCCTATAATGCAAACTATAAATCGGCTATTTTGAAAAAAGCCGAAAATATTGCATGGATTCTACGGTTATGTAAATTTAGTATTGGGAAAGGGGTAATCAAATGAATCAGAAACAGGAGCGGATCGAGAATATCCGTAAGGTTGTGGCGCTGGAAACACCGGACTATGTGCCCATTGAGCACGTGGTCACGCCAGAGCTGGCTATCGAGTACGCAGGGTATCCCATGTTTGAGGGGCTTTGGGACACCAGTCTCGCCATCGACGCGATGGGTAAGGCTATCCCGGCCTACGACAGTGATTTTATCCGGAGCACCTTTTACCGTTCACCGCGGTATTACAGCGCTCTGGAAGCCAAATCTTTTGTGCAGAGCAAGGACGGCTATGTCCAGCATCCGGAGGTGCACGCCATGGAGGATACCGAGTACGCGGTGCTCATCGCGGACCCGGCTGCCTTTCTGGCCGGCACATGCCTGCCGAGGCTTTATCAGGTCTTTGACAAGCCAGAGCCTTACCGCAGCATGGCGTTGGCCAGAGGTATGATGACCTTTAACCGGACATTTGGGCCTTTTAACGCAGCGGTGGGACAGATCCTCACGGATAACAGCCTGCCGCTCATCACTTCGGCGTCGGCGGAAGCGCCCTTTGACTTTCTGGCCGATCTGCTCAGAAGCTTTACGGGCATTTCAAAGGATATCCGCCGCCATAAGAGCGAGGTAAAGGAAGCTTGCGAAGCCCTGCTGCCGTTGATGATCCAGAAGGCCTGTGTTGCGCCGCCGGCAGCCCACCAGATGGTCTTTATGCCGCTGCACATGCCGCCATACCTCAGCGAAAAGGTCTTTGGCGAGCTGTGGTGGCCGACCTTTAAGCAGATGGTTGAGGCGCTGGTGGAAAAGGGGCACTATCTCTATATTTTCTTTGAGGGCGACTGGACCCGCTATTATGATTATCTGGAAGAACTGCCAGCCGGCCGGATTCTGGGGCGCTTTGAGTACGCAGACCCCAGGGTTATCAAGGACCGCCTTGGAAAGATCATGAGCGTTACCGGCTTTTTCCCTGTGACCACCATTGCCCAGGGAACAAAGGAGGCATGCCTTGACAAGACCAAAGAGCTGATGGATATTCTGGCCCCGGGCGGCGGCTATGCCTTTGGTTTTGACAAGATCACCACATCGGTGCGGGATATTAACATGGAAAACATTACCGCGGTCAACGCCTATGTCCGTGAGCATGGAAAATATTAGGAGGTGCAGAATGGATAACAACGTAAAAACAGGATTGTTCCCCTTTGAGGACGTAAAGGAAACCATGGCTCTCGATGCAGAAAGGGAGGCGCTGGTGCGCGAAATCTGGGAGGGCGATGAAGCGGCGTTCATGAATTTTGTCATCGGCCTGCTGCAATAGCTTAAGAAAACCGGAATAACACTTTTTCTGAAAAAGGCTTCACATAGCCTTATTTTCAGAAAAAGTGTTATTTTTTACTGTTAAAACAGTAAAAAATAAAATATTTAATAAAAAATCCTTGACAAAAAATCTGAAAAGGTTTATCATTTCAGTAAACAAAAAGAAATTTACTGAAAAAACAGTAATCAAAAAGATTATACTAAAAAATACATTGATCCGGAGCAATGTATTGGTTTCTAAGAGAGGGAATTAAAATGAGTGATGTAAAACAACTGCAAGAGGAAAGAACCCAGCTATTCAAAGATGTTTATGATGGCGTGCAGCCAAAGCGCGTGCCCATTGAATTATCCATCACATGGGACGCGGCTATTCCGTACGCGGGCATGGATATGAAAACAGCCCAGTGGAATCCTGAAACCTTCGAGACTTTTTTCGACAAGGTCTGTTCAGAGTTTCCAACAGATAAAGCGCCCATCGCCCCCACGCTGCGTCCGCCGGGATTTTACGAAATCTTAGGCGCAAAGGGCATTATCATGAGCAATACCGGCACCATGCAGCACCCTGAGGTGCACTGCCTGGAAGTGGAGGAATACGACGAATTTATCGCCGACCCTTACAAATGTATGGTTGAAAAGCTGATGCCCCGCCTGTTTGCAGCGCTGGACACAGAGCCCATGCGCGCAGCTCTCAACTTTGCCAAGGGCTACAAGGCAAAATGTGATATTGACGCGGCTATGGGCGGTGTTGCCGCCGCGATGACCAACAAGTACGGCTTTGCCGCGCTGCCGAAGGGCGGCATGACCGAAGCGCCGCTGGACTTCATGGCAGATTTTATCCGCTCCTTCACAGGGATCATCAAGGATATGCGCAGAAACAAGGAGCAGGTCGTGGCAGCGGTTGAGGCCATTCTGCCGCACATGGAAAAAATCGGTATTGTGCCTGCTTCCTCACGCTATGCGAGAACCTTTATTCCGCTGCACATGGCGCCGTTCATGAAGGAAAAGGACTTTGCCAAATTCTGGTGGCCGACCTTTGAGGCACTGATGCAGTACCTGTCCGACCATGGCGCAGGCGTCAAGCTGTTTGTTGAGCAGGACTGGATGAAAAAGATTGATTATCTGGCATCCCTTAAGGACCGTGTCGAAATGCAGTTTGAATTCGGCGATCCAAAGCTGGCCAAGGAAAAGGTGGGCAAGGACCATATTATTTCTGGCTTCTTCCCGATCACCATGCTCCAGACCGCAACCGAAAAAGAATGTGTGGACAAGGCCAAAGAACTCATCGACATTCTGGCGCCAGGCGGCGGCTTCATCTTTAACACCGACAAGAGCCTGTACTCACTGGCAGGGCCCATTGCAGACAACCTGAAGGCCGTGATCGAAACCGTCAGAACTTACGGCGTTTACTAAGAATTTAAAGGAGAGAAAATCATGAACAGCGAATATTACACAACCTGGGAAGAATACGTCAAGGAACGCCCTCAGTTAGAGGAGATTGCGGACGCCGAGGTGGTGCAGTCCTACGAGGAAGCTATTTACCGCTTTGTGTTCCAGTTGTTTTTATAAAATTTACGTACAGATATGTTACGGAGCCGGGTAAGGCCGGCTCCAGCTTCAAAACAGGGGAAAGAGGAGTAAAATTATGAAGCGAATTAACAGTAAGATTAAGAATTTCTTCGGCTTGGGGGACGCCGGATTTTCATTTATGACCACGGTCGAAACGTCATTCTTCCTCATCTTTTTAACAGACGTTGCGCACCTGCCACTGGCCTGGGCGGCCATTATTTCGACATTAACCGGTGTCTGCGACACGGTTTCCGCCATTGTGGCCGGAGCCATCGTGGACAAATGCAACCTGAAGCACGGTAAATACCGTTCCTGGCTGCTCTACGGACCACCCTTTGTCATTGTCTTTTTCGCGCTCCAGTTTACAAAGGTGGGCACAGACCTCACCGCTGCGATTGTCATTTGTTTAGGATTCATCATCAGTCATTTTATCTGGAATATCGCATGGACTGCCAACCGTTCACTGGTCGGCGCTCTGACCGACGAGCCCACCGAACGCGCCCACTTATCCGGCCGTATCTCAGCAGGCTCCAGCATTGGTAAACTGTTCGCATCGAAGCTTGTTCCGCTCATGGCAGTTGCCTTTGCCGGCCTTTTCGCAGGCGGCGGTGAAGTATGGGGCTATACCCTGACCGCTCTTGTCGGCGCGATCTTAATGTTCATCGGCTATTATGTCCACTACTATATTACCGCGGGCTATGACCTGCCAGAGCCAAAGGCTGAAAAAGGGACAGAGCTGGCCGAGGTTGAGAAGGTATCGGTTCTGGATATGCTCAAGGGCGTATTCGCCAATCCGCCGCTGGTCGCCACAGTGTTTTGTGACTTTATCCGTTTGATCGGCTACTATGCACTTATGGCCTTTGTCGCTTACTACTCAAAGGTTATGTTCCCGGAAAGCTCAGCGGCTGTAACTGGCAATGTACTGCTGGCCTTTAACCTTGGTACACTGGTCGGCTCGCTGCTCTCCAAGCACGCGGTCGCCAAATTTGGAACAAAAATGTCCACCATCATCGGTATGGCGGGCTGTGTGGTCTTTACAGCCATTGCTTACTTTTTCGCAGGCAGCCAGATTGCGGTCATCGTGCTCATCTTTGTGAGCCAGGTCTTCTTTGGTGTGGCTTACGGGCTCACCACCAGCCTTTACACCAACTGCGCCACCTACAGCGAGTACAAAACCGGCAAGAACACCAAAGGCTTTATCATGGGTCTGTGCTCCTTCTCCATCAAGATGTCCATCGTGCTCAGAGGCCTGGTCATCACGACGGGTCTTGGCATCATCGGCTACTCTGCCGAAGCGGCCATCACCGACAGTTTGGTAGGCGGCGCGACCGTCATGTGCTTTATCGTTCCGGCCATCTTCATCGCGGTTGCCATCATCCCGCTTCTGTTCTACAAGCTCAGTGACAAGGAAGTCATGGAAATGGACGGCGAGATTGCCCTCCGCAAAAAAGCCGCCATCGAAAAAGCAGAAGCAGACGACGCGGCAACAGAATAATCCTTCATAGAAAAGTACATAGGGGCTCTCTTTTTTCGGGAGCTCTTTTTTTATACCATCAATAAAAATAAGAATGAGGAATAAAATGAAAAAAAGACAACTTTTGGGCTTGATCGTGAGTGTTGTTCTTTTAGCGGCCGTTTTCGTTTTGCCAGCTCCTCAGGGACTTACCAGTGAAGGCTTTACCACCATTGGTATCCTGCTGGCGTTTCTGATGCTTCTGGTGACAGAGGCCCTTCCCATTGGTGTTATCTGTATTTTCTGTATCGCACTACTGCCCACACTGGGCGCGGCAGATAGTCTGAAAACCGCGCTCAGCGGTTATACCACGCCGATTCTATATTTTGTGCTGGTGTCCTTTGGCATCTCGGAGGCCGTGGCTAAGGTGCCGCTGTCCCGCCGGATACTCATCGGGCTCATGCGGGTCTTTGGCAAAAATGTCAAAACCATCCTGCTGGCCATTATGATCTGTGCGGCGGCCATATCGTCGCTGGTTTCCAATGTGCCCACAACTGCCATTTTCATGGGGATCGGTCTGGGCTTTCTGGAAATCTTTGAATCGGAGGCAGAGCGGAAACGCACTGGAAAGGCCATTATGATCGCCATCCCGGTGTCCAGTATGATCGGCGGCATCATGACGCCTGCGGGCACTTCTTTAAATCTGCTGACCATGGATCTGTTAGACCAGCTGGCAGGCATGAACATCACTTTTGTGCAGTGGATGTTCGTGGGGATTCCTATCGCCGTTGTTCTGCTGCCCATCGCCTGGTTCGTCATTATCAAGGCTTACAAGCCCGCGGAGGTGGGGCAGGAGAAAATTCAGAAGTACCTTGAGACCATCGCGGTGCCGGATAAAATCGAGAAAAAGGAGGCGCTGGTCATGATCATCACACTGGGCATGCTGGCTTTCTGGATTGCCAGCTCCTGGCTCCCGTTTCTGGATGTGACCATCATTGCCCTTTTGGGCTTTGTCTGCTACTTTCTGCCAGGCGTCGAGGTGCTGACCTGGAAAGAATTTGTGAAAAGCGTGAGCTGGGAGGCCTTTTTCCTGGTGGGGACAGTGCTCTGCATTGCCAACTGTATTGTGGACAACGGCGTGAGTGCCTGGTTTATCGATACTGTGCTGCCCGCCACCCTGAGCCTGCCTGCCGCAGGCGTGGTGTTTATCGTGAGCGTCATTGTATTTCTGATGCTGTTAGTCATACCGGTGGCCCCGGCGCTCATCGCGGTCCTCGCGCCAGCGATGGTCAGCTTTGCAGACACAACGGGGGTGAACGTCATGATTCTGCTGGTGGCGATGGGAATCTGCGCCAGCAACTGCTACCTGTTCCCACTGGACACGGTGCCGCTCATCACCTATTCCACCAAATATTACACCATGATGGACATGCCGAAATCCACGGCCTTTATCCAGATGGCACTGGCGGGTCTGGTGGCGCTGTGGGTACCGATTGCCGGCAGTCTTATGGGCTGGTAGGGCTGGCTGTTTTAGTCCTTTTTAGAAGCTGAAATCTTTTGATTTTGGCTTCTTTTTTATGTTTTGGACAAAAAAAGATAATATTATAAAAATATAATGAATTATAAAATTTGAGAAAATCAATAAGTCAGAACTCAACCGTAAAATAGCTTTAAATCCCTTTGAAATAGCCAAAAAATTAAGAAAATTTTAAAAATCCAAAGGATAAAAATTATAAAAGTTTTATAAAATACAAAATTATGGTTGACAAACCAGGTGATAGCGAATACAATAATATTGTAAATTTCATGAGGTTTATAAAATTTGATTGTGAAAAATTTGGAGGGGAAAATGGAAAAAGCAGCAAAAGAAAGCTCTGGTTTCCGTTGGTTTATGTTATTTATTTTGTTGGCCAGCTTTACCGTCACCTTTATGACGCGGTTTATCTGGTCGCCGCTCATTCCTACCATGAGTAAGGAATTTGGCCTGTCCGCCACCGAGGCTGGGGCTTATATGTCGGCCTTTTATACCGGATATCTGATTACACAGATTCCGGGCGGCATGCTGGCAGACCGTTTTGGCGTCAAGTTTGTCATGTCCATCTCGCTTTTGATCGGCGGCGTGGCAACCTTCTTCTTGTCCATGATGACAAGCTATGAGATGGGCTTTGCCCTGAGAGTGGCGACAGGTCTGGGCGCTGGCTGTATCATGGCCTGCTGTGGAAAGATGATCAGCAAATACTTCAAGCCAAACGAAAGAAGTATGGCTTTTGGGATTTTACTTGTCGGCCCGACTGCCGGACTGCTTTTAAGCAATTACCTTGGACCTGTTCTGCTGAGCAGCATGGGCTGGCAGGGTGCTTTCAGAGTAATCGGCATTATCGCCATGATTATTGCAGTTTTAGTTTTTGTTCTTGTTAAAAGCGAAAAGGTGGATAAAAGCCAGATTGCGAAGGTCGGCTTTTTCTCAAGCCTGGGCGATGTTCTGAAAAATAAAGGTGTTGTGCTCGTGGGGCTGGCAGGCTTTGGCCTGATGTGGGTTTCCCTTGGCACTGCGACCTGGGCAAACGCTTATATGGGCTCTCTCGGCATTGAAAGCTCTGTGGCCGGACAGGTTATGATGCTTTACAGCGCCGGCGGTATTATCGCTTCAGTAATTTCTGGCTTTATTGTTGATAAATTCCATCTGGACCGCCGTAAGTTTATTATGGGCTGTTATCTGGTTCTGGTGGTGATCACTGTTATTTTTGGCATGCAGACCAGCGTGGGCGCCCTGATGCTGACCGGCTTTTTGTTTGGCTTTTTCTCTTATACGGCCAACCCGCATCTCAATGCCATTGTCATTGACTACTCCGGCGCGGCCTTCTCGGCAACGGCCACAGGCTTTACCAATGTCATGTTCCAGCTGGCGTCTCTCATCGGCCCGCTGGTATTCGGGTTTATGTCTGACAGCACCGGCAGCTTTTCTTCTGTCTGGATCGCCATGGCGGCAGGCCCGCTTCTGGGGATTCTGGTTCTGCTGGCAGCCAAAAACGCTAAGAAGGCTGAGGAATAAAAAAAGCCCGGCGGCTGCGGGCTTCGTCTCTCCTTTACACAAGGAAGCGAATATCGTCGTGATAAATGGTTTTGGCAGTGTTGATGCCTTTGTAAAGCATGGTAGTGATGGTATTCTGGTCGATGCCCAGAAGCCTGGGAAGGATACCGTTAATAAGAAAAATTACATCGTCGGTGGTGTCCGCCAGAGGCTTTTCAAAGAAATTCAGAAAGTATTCCCGCCGGGCGCCAAAGTCGAGGTAGAGGAGATTTTGGAAATCATGGTCAGAGATCACGACATTGAAGTCCTCCACATAGCGGCGGTAAGTCTGGGTAGCGGTCTTATTCATGATCCGGTAGTTTGAGGTTTTCTTGAGGTTTTCATAGTAAAACCGACGGTTGTTTTCGTCGCTGAGGATAATCTCATAATAAATCCAGGACAGAATGGCGTGGCGCAGGATGGAATTGTCCAGGCCGTCCTTCATCGCTTCGGTGATACGGAGGCTGATCTGGGTGAAAAACTCAGAGTAAATGTGCTGAACAATCTTATCCTTGGTTTTAAAATAATAGGTAAAAAGACCGATGGGAACCTCAGCCGTGTCGGCGATTTCCTTGATTTTGGTCTTTTCGTAGCCTTTGTCATAAAATAACTGCTTGGCAGTTTGATAGATCATGTTACGGGTTTGAACCCCTTTTTCGTACATAAAGCGGCTCCTTTTCATAAACTGTCTCATTAGAATATCATATTTTCCGGGAAAGGACAAGCTTTATGCCTGCGAATGAATTTAAACAGGATGACAATTTTGGAAAAAAATAATTATAATTTTAAACATTAAGAGGTGTAAAATGAGTAAATATCAGGAAAGTTTAGAAAGATGCCAGAAGGCAGTCAATCTTGAACAACCGGACCGCATTCCGGTTATCTGTAAGGTCGATCCGACCTTTGCCATCGAGTATGCAGGCTTTGATATGAAAGAAGCCCTTTGGAATGTGGACCGTATCGCCGAGGCCTACTCAAAGGTTTATGAGGACTTCTATTTTGACGGCGGCGGCTATATGGGCCGTTTCCCGCTTTTCTACAAAGTTATGCAGTCTAAATCTTTTGTGCCCAACGACAGCAACGGCTACGTGCAGCATCCGGAGGTATCCGGCTTAAACGCTGACGAATACGATGAGTATATCGCAGACCCCTACAAGACCATTGTCAACAAGGTAGTGCCGCGTTTATACCCGGCCCTGGCGGCAGAGGGGATGGAAGGCGGCCTGAACTGGGCAAGAGCCATCAATGCCAATAACCGTATTATGGGCAAGATTGTGGCAGGCAACAACCTGGTGGCAGAAAAATATGGGGTTCCAAACCTGCGCCGCGGCATCACCGAAGCCCCCTTTGACTTTGTGGCAGATCAGCTGCGCGGCTTCAGCGGCGCGTCTATGGATATCCGCCGTCATTCCGAACAAATCCGCCAGGCGGCAGAGGTTTCCACACCGCTTATGGCCAAACTGGCCCGTCTGAGCAACCCTACACCAGGCGGCAGCGCATCTGTTTTTATGCCGCTGCACATGCCCTCCTACATGCGCACCAAGGACTTTGAAAAGCTATACTGGCCAAGCTTTAAGGCACTTATCGACGAGCTGGTGGGCGAAGGCTACACCATTCAGGTGTTCTTTGAAAAAAACTGGACCCGCTATTACGAGTTCCTTCAGGAGCTGCCAAAGGGTGTTATCGGCTATTTTGAAGAAGATGATCTGGGCGTGGTCAAGGAAAAGCTGGGCAAAAAGATGTGTATCATGGGCAATATGCCGCTCAGCATCCTGAGAACTGGCACTGTGCAGCAGTGTATCGACACTGCCAAAGAAATCATCGACAAGGCAGCACCGAATGGCGGCTACCTCTTTACCACGGATAAATCGCTGCTCACCGTCAAGGACGTGAAGGCGGAAAATTTCCGCGCGGTCAACGAGTTTGTGCACGAATACGGCATTTACAAATAGGAGGAAAATCATGGAAATCAAATCAGAAGCAATTAAATCCTGGGAAAGCCAGGTAGAAAAGGGCATTGAAAAAGAAGAAAACACAGAGATCATGCAGTCCTTCTGGGATGAAAATGAGGATTCTGTTTTTCAGTTTGTTATGAGTTTAATGGTGTAGAAAATACTCAAAAACGGTACGGTCTGTTTCGGACCGTACCGTTTTTTCTGCGCTTTATGGCACAGAGAATGTAGAAAAAAACTTATCCGCATTGTTTGTATCTCAGGGCAGGCCTATTCATCCTTCATATGTTCTTCGATGTAGGCAACAATTTCGTTTTTGCCGATGCGGTTAACGCCGCTATGCTCAATGTCAAAGCCTGGGTCGATTTCGTAGCCCAGCTCTTTCGACATGACTTCAGCGACGCGCGGGCGGCAGAAGGTGCCCTGGCACCAGCCCATACCTGCGCGGGTGCGGCGTTTGATGCCGTCGATGGTGGTGACGGGGATACCGCGGTGCATGGCGTCCAGAATCGTGGCCTCGGTGACCTGCTCGCAGCGGCAGACCATGCGCTCAGGATCACCCAGTGGCAGATCTAAAAGCGGCAGGATTTCCTTCATTGGTTTTAATTCCTTCTTAGTGATGATGGGATCGCGGTGCGGGTTAAAGCCCGGGTCCTCCCGAAGATCGAGACCAGCGTCTCTCAGAATTCCAGCGACCATCTGGGCGATGGCCGGTGAAGAGGTAATACCTGGCGACTGAATGCCCGCAACGTTGATGAAATGGGGCACACGACTTTCCTCAACGATAAAGTCATCGGTGGTGCTGACTGCCCGCACACCTGTAAAGCTGCGGATAAACTGCTTGATATTCAGCTTGTCTGTGGTCAGGGTCGCTTCCTTGAAAATCTTCAGAAGGCGTTCGGCGTGGGTGTCGCGGTCGACGCTTTCGTCATTGACAGCGTCCGGCCCGATGAGCAGGTTGCCATGGTAGGTTGGTGTGACGAGAATACCTTTGCCCATTTTGGTCGGCATCTGGAACAGCACCTGGTTGATGGCGGAGCCGGAGCCGCGCACCATGAGCAGATACTCGCCGGAGCGCGGGAGAATCTGAAAATCGTCCACGCCCACCATAGCGGAGATTTTATCCGAGTACAGCCCGGCAGCGTTGACCACGTAGCGGGTATCAAAAACCTGGTCGTCGCCGGCAATGACGTCAAAGCCGTTTTCGGTCCGTTCGATGGCTTTTACCGGCGTTTCAAGGTAGAGCTCCACGCCGTTGGCCACTGCGTTTTCGGCCAGAGCGATGGCCATTTCGTAGGGTGAGCAGACGCCGGCGCCTTTGCAGTACAGCGCGTATTTGACCTCAGGGTTCACATTCGGCTCGATTTCCATTATGGCGTCGTGGTCCAGAATTTCGAGATCCGGAAGCCCATTGAGGCGTCCGTTTTCAAGCAGGTCCTCCAGACCTTTTTTCTGTTCCTCCTCAAATGCAAGAACCAGCGAACCAATGGGCGCAAAACCAAAATTCAGCTCTTCGTTTAGCTTCTCAAACTGCCTGCGGCCCTGATAGCACACGCGGCCCTTGAGCTTGGCGTGGGCTTCGGCATAGCCGCCGTGGACAATAGCAGAGTTTGCCTTTGTGGAGCCCATAGACACATCGTTTTCCTTTTCAAGCAGGGCGATTTTGAGATCATATCGGGAGAGCTCACGGGCAATGCTCGTACCGATGATTCCAGCGCCGATTATTACAACATCGTACATTTATATTACCTCCTAGATTCGTTACCTTAATATATATCCTTATTTTATAACGAAAAACAGAAAAGATAAATGCAAATTTTTGCTAAATGCGAATTATTTTAATTTACACGAACTCGAAAAACCGCTCAGCGCGCATGTAGTCAGCCGGATCGGTTTCTTTCTGGTTATAGGCAAAATAAAGCTTGGTGACCGCGGCCTCAAAGGAAATATTTTCCAGAGGGATGCCGCCCTGGCTGATGAGGTCATGTCCGGTGGCGTAGAGGTCGCCCTGTGCATTTTTAAAGGAGATCAGATAATGGTCGGACTCCGGACGGCTGGCGATAAAATCCGCAAGAGAAGCGCCGTCGGGGCCTTGGGTGTTGCCGGTGGCCGAGTGGTAGAGCGCGTGAAGAACCGCGGCCGGCGGCGTGCCGCCCAGATCAATGTAGCGGTAGTCCATGCCCGGATAAGCGCGGAGCGCCAGCACCTTCTGGTTGAACACTGGCGTGGCGGCCCAGCCGGTGTGGTGTGGTCGGTTCTTTAAAGCGTCCATGGACGGGCTCAGCCGCGCGTTTCCATGAGAAAGGCAGTGCCGGTCATTGACGGCGAAGGGGCGTCCGCCAAAGCTCAGGAAATTGTCGTTGACCCAGTCCGCTTCCAGAAGCCGCGTCCCCAGATGAATCTGCGTTTTGCCGTCTTTGTTTTCATAAACGGTGAAAATGCCTGGCAGGCCGGTGTTCAGGATAAAATCCACCGCGCCGCTGAAATTGGGCAGTGCGTTGCTCTCGGGATGACCCAGCGGATGGTTTGAGCAGACCAACACAATGGGAATGGGCGTGGTATTAAAAAAATAGCTTAAAGCCGCCGCTGTGTAGGGCAGGGTATCGGAGCCGTGTGTTACGATAATACCCTTGTAACGGTCAAAATCGACGGTTTTAAGGGCGTTGATGATCTGGGACCAGTGGGCGGGCACCAGGTTTTCGCTCAGAATGGTAAAGGGGCGGCTGACCTCGAAATCGACCAGCCGGGACGCATTTTTCAGATAGGTCTGGATCAGAGCGTCACCCTTTTCGGGGTCTATGTCAATACAGCCGTCATGAATGGCGCTGCCGATGGTACCGCCGGTTTGCAGCAGAAAAATATTTTGGATGATGGGATACATAAGCACTCCTCGATTTTCGTTTTGTCTTAGATTATTTTAACACAGAAAAGAGCCGGAGACCACTGCAAAACCTGAGGCGGCCGCGCCGAAAGAAAGCGAAATGGGAGAGACTTCCAGGAAAATATTTGTTATAATGGGTTCATCACAGACAGGTTTTAAGACAGGAAGGAAATTTCGATGCAGACAGTATTAGGAATTGATACGGGCGGAACGTATACCGACGCCGTTTTACTGGAACAGAAAACAAAAAAAGTGTTAAAAAAAGCAAAATCACCGACCACCAGGGACAATCTGGCCGTTGGGATTGGAAAGAGTATCCGCGGCCTAGGCTTAGGCCCGGAGGATACCATTGAGAAGGTGGTGCTGTCCACCACGCTGGCTACCAATGCTATTGTCGAGGGCGAAGGACGCCCCACAGGGCTGATCATCATCGGCGAACTGCCAAAGGGCGAGCTGCCCGACACACACAGGGCACAGGTTCAGGGAAAGGTCAATATCAAGGGAAAAGAGGTGATCCCGCTGGATACGGCGCAGGTCATCGAAGCCTGCAAAGCCATCGCGCCCCAGGTGCAGGCCTTTGCCGTGTCCGGCATGATGAGCGTGCGCAACGCGGGCCAGGAGCTGGCGGTCAAAAACATCATTAAAGCGCAGTGCGCCCTGCCAGTGGTCTGCGGCCACGAGCTCAGCAGCCAGCTGGGGTTCCACGACCGGACCGTCACCACAGTCCTCAACGCCAGCCTGATCCCCATTCTCGAGGATTTTATCCGTGCTGTGGAGGTGACGCTGGCAGATCAGGGCATTGACGCGCCCGTGTATATGGTAAAGGGCGACGGCAATCTGGCCAGCCTTTCCTTTATTCAGGAAAAGCCCATCGAGTCCATTCTGTCCGGCCCGGCCGCCAGCGTTATCGGGGCTTTGAGCCTGGCAGGCTGCGATGACGGTGTCGTTGTCGATATGGGGGGCACTACCACTGACAGCGGTATTGTCATAGACAACACCCTGACCCTGGCGCCCATCGGCGCGCGCGTTGGCGACTGGCAGACCCAGATCGACTCTGCTCAGATCAACACCTGCGGGCTGGGCGGCGATACACAGATCATTCCAGTGGACGGACGCCCCACCCTGACAGGGCGGCGTGTCCTGCCAGCCTGCCGCGGCGGCAGCGACGGGCTGACCCCTACCGATCTGCTGCACTACACCGGAGATTTTGAAGGCTGGGACCGTGAGCGGGTCGTCCGCGCCGTGGACGCGCAGACAGATAAAAACCCCGATGCCTATGTCGGCGAAGCCGAAGCGCAGATCCTGGGAATCATCAAAAAAGAGGTGCTCAGCCTGTACGAGGAGCATGCGGTTCCCATCATTGCCATCGGCGCGCCGGCCAAAACCTGGTATGAGAAAATTCACGAGGAAACAGGCCGCACTGTCATTGTCCCAGAGCATTACGAGGTTGCCAACGCTGTGGGCGCAGCCATGGCTGCTGTCGAGGAGCGCGTCACCGCGCTGGTGCGCCCCGATGAAGAAAACGACGGTTATGTCGCCCATGTGGCCGGCCAGTGCAGAAGCTTTCAGGATAAAGCCGAGGCCGTGGCGTTTGTGCAAAGGGAAGCCGAAGCCCGGGCGGCCGCAGCTGCGAAAGCGCAGGGCGCTCCGGACATCAGCGTCCAGGTATTCTGCGACGACATCGTGGAGAAAATCGGCTGGCGTGAGCGCTATATCGAGACCCGCGTAAAGGCTGTGGCCAAGGCCACCACCCTCAAGCTGAAAATGCAGGAAGAGAAGGACGAAAGACGGCCGTAGGGGGCGTTAGCGGCAAAATACGCGCGGCTTGAAATTTTTTAAAACTTTTTTTAAAAAAAGACTTGCAATCTTTTGGAAAGCTGTTATAATATGAAAGGTAAGCACGACAGGTGCTCACGATGCGTGCCACTAGCTCAGCTGGATAGAGCGTTCGGCTACGAACCGAAAGGTCGGGGGTTCGAATCCCTCGTGGCACGCCATATATACAGTAAACAGACAGGCTTTCGAGCCTGTTATTAGCCTGTTATTTTTTTATTTGCAGTTTGTTCTTAGTATTGTTCAAAGTTTAATTTCATTACAGATGACGGCTGTATCTGTTTCAAAAGAGTTAGCATTTTATTTTCCATAAAAATTAATCCAGAAAACTTTGACGTGCAAAATATAAAAAAACTTGTGAAAACCTTTTATGTCTGCTATACTATAGCTTATAAACGTACAGAAAATTGTAAAAGTGAATAAAAAATATTAAAGCTTGAAGGCTGTTGATTTGATTGTAATCATGGCTTTTGAGCTTTTTTTGTTGTTCGACAAAAAAAGTAAAGGTAGAGTTTAGTGAATCGAAGAGAAGAATTTTGGATAAAATGCTGGAGGGATGCGGCAGAGTGTTCCCTGTACCGGGAGGCCTTTCCGGAGGAGCGTAAATGCTGGGATGCTTCGGCAGACTACTATGACACGGGTATGGGGAGCAGTAATGAGCGTGTAGATGTTCTGCTGGAGTATTTAAAGTGTCAGGGTTTTTGGGAAGGCACACAAAAACGTGTTCTGGACATCGGCAGCGGCACAGGCTCCTTTGCACTGCCCCTGGCAGAGTGTGGCGCCGCGGTGACGGCTTTGGACTGTTCAGCGGAGATGAACCGTATTGTCTGCCAGAAGGCCCAGGAAAAAGGTGTTGATGTGAAGGTGCAGACCGGCGATTTTAACCGGCTGCCATTTGAAACACAGGCTTATGATCTGGTAATCGGCAGTATGAATCCTGGCCTTTATCATCCGGAGCCTTTTTTAAAAATGCTGAGTCTCAGCAGGGATCTCGTGGTTTACGTGGGAATTTGTGACACGCCTGTTAAACAAAAAAGTGAGAAGTGCCGTAAATCCTTAGACGAAATCCTGCTCGGGCACACCCTGACCCACGGCGGCAGCAATCAGGTAAAGTACCCGTATCAGCTTTTAAAGGCAATGGGCTATGAGCCCATTGTGTTGCCAGTACAATGCCAGTGGCACTGCGCAGAGGAGGAAAACCAGGCGGTGGAGCGTCTGGTCCGCCATTACGAGACTGTGGAAACAGGGATCACGGTTAAAAAATGGCGTGAAGCAATCCGGAACTATGTAAAAGATAATTTGGAAGAAGGACATTTTATCAACGAGGGCAAAACCGTTATGGGTGTTTTAGTCTGTTCGCTAAAATTGGAAGAGACGGCGCTGGAGATGACAGTATGAAAAAAATATTGTACTATCTGCTACGCGCTCTTGGGTTAATCCTTGTCGCAATCAGTCTGAATTTTTTACTGGTTCACCTGATGCCTGGAGACCCGTTATTACACATACTGGGAGAAGAAGAATATTTTACGCTTTATTACAATTACCCGGAAATTCTGGACAAGGTAAGGGTTCAGTACGCTCTGGACGGTTCTCTCTTTGAGCAGTATATCCGGTTCCTTTGGAATACAGTGACCTTCCAGTTTGGAAAGTCTTATATCAGCGGCCAGAATGTGGTTCAGGTGGTGCTGTTCCGGCTCCGCTGGACTCTGATTTTGTCGGTTACGGCCATTATTCTGTCAGCCTTTGTGGGCGGCGCCTTAGGCATTTTTGCCGGGTATCATAAAGGCGGACGGGCAGATTCGGCGCTGACCTTTATTTTTCTGCTGTTCGAGACCATACCGGCCAACTGCCTGGCCCTCATCGTTCTGGTGATCTTCGCCTTTAACCTGCACTGGTTCCCCGTTGGCGGCATGGCCTCGGGCGGGTTGGCCGGCTGGGCGAAATTTGTGGATACCCTGTATCATATGGTGCTTCCGGTCAGCGTATTAGCCCTGTTTAAGACCTCGACTAATTTTTTGATGATGAAAAGCTTTGTCTCACAGATTCGGGATGAAGAATATATCCTCACCGCTGAGGCCAAGGGGCTGCCGCGGCACAAGGTGTTGTTCAGGCATGTACTGCGCAATGTGACCGTCCCCTATGTGACACTGCTGTGCATGCAGTTTGGCTATATGCTTGCGGGTTCAATGCTGATTGAGGTAGTTTTTTCGTGGAAAGGTCTGGGAACGCTCATCTACGACGGCGTCATCCAGCATGACTATCCAACCGTCCAGCTGTGCTTTTTGCTCATTGCAGTCTGTGTCATCTTTTTTCAATTCATTGCGGACATTCTCGCGTGGAAATTTGATCCGAGGATAAAGGACGGTGCGGTCATTCATGAAGCTTAAAAGGTATCAATTAAAACAGGTACACCTTTGTGTCTGGGCAGGCGCCATTATTCTGGCTTTTTTTATCTTTGTTGCTGTCTTTGCAGACGCGCTCATGCCCTATGGGATGGAGGAGCTCACAGCGCCCTTTCAGAGACCGTCCTCAGAGCATCTGCTCGGAACGAATGATATTGGGCAGGACATCTTCAGCGAGCTCATTCTGGGTACCCGGACAACTCTGCTGACTGGAATCACTGCGGCGGCGTGTATCATCATTATCGGGACAGGTATCGGTCTGGCAGGTGGCTATTTTGGCGGACGGCTGGACAAAGCTTTGCAGTCCCTGACAGCAGTCGGGATGACGATACCGCAGTTGCCCTTTGCCATTGTGTTTGTGGCGTTTATGGAGCCCAGCATGTGGAATATTGTGATTGCCATCTGCGTGACCGCGTGGCCGACCACGGCCCGCCTTGTCCGGGCAAAGGTACTGGAAGTCCGCCAGCTGCCCTTTGTCCGGGTTGAGGAGATGATGGGGCAGAAATCCAGCGTCATTATGCTGCGGCATATCTTACCCAATATGAGCGATATCGTCCTGATGCGGGCAACTCTGGCAGTGGCCACCTCAATGGTGACAGAGGCGAGTCTGAGCTTCTTGGGGCTCGGCGTCTATAATCAGAAAAGCTGGGGCTCCATTTTATACTATGCCTTTCATAAAAATGGTGTCGTGGCAGGCTACACCTGGTGGTACGTGCCGCCAATCATCTGTATCAGCCTTTGTATTTTTGCCTTTGTGCTGATCGGCTATTATGGGCTTGGAACCAGGAGTCCGGGAAAACGTGAGGAATATCAGGTAATACAATGATCGAGATCAAAAATTTGACCATACAGTTTAACAGGCAGCCGCCAGTGGTGGAGGATATGAGCCTTACGGTGCCAGAAGGAGGCCGCACTGTTATTTTGGGCGAATCCGGCAGTGGCAAAAGCGTGACTTTGGCGGCCATATTAGGCATTTTGCCAAATGACGCCGCAGTTCGGGGAAGCATAAAAATCGGCGGGGCCGAGGTGCTGGGCCTTAAGGAGCGCGAGCTGCGCAAAATAAGAGGGAAGGTCATCGGCTATATTCCGCAGGGAAGCGGAAACGGGATGAACCCGCTGATGACTGTTGGAGAACAGGTATCCGAACCCCTTGTTGAACACAGCGGCCTCAAAAAAGACGAAGCCCTTCAAAAGGCAAAGGCGTGGATGGAGAGGCTGAGCCTGACGCCGGCCGATAAACTGGCAAAGGCGTACCCCCATACGCTCAGCGGCGGTATGCGCCAGCGTGCGCTCATGGCAATGGGCGCCGCCGGAGGCGCCAGAATCCTTTTGGCAGACGAGCCCACAAAGGGTCTGGATGAAAAACGGATTGCAGAGGTAGAAAAGCTTTTGCGGACATTGGATGACCGCACATTGCTGTGCGTCAGCCATGATATCCGTTTTGCCAGCAGAATCGCAGATACCGTCTGTGTCATGTATGGCGGAAAAACCGTCGAGGTGGCAGCGGCCAAGACATTTTTTAAAAAACCAAAGCATCCCTACAGCAAAATGCTGCTGGAAGCACTGCCGGAAAACGGATTAAACTGCCCGGGCGGTTACGCGCCCTCCATTGATAAACGCTTTGCTTGCACTTTTGCGCACCGCTGTCCACAGGCCAGTGGAAAATGTCTGGAGGCACCCAAAATGGTCAGAGCAGAACAGCATTATGTGAGGTGTCATCTCTATGGGGCTTAAAATTGACCATGTATCACATCGCTATCCGCAGCAGGAAGATTTTGTCCTGAGGGATGTTTCAATCACACTGGAAGACAGCCAGATTGTTGGACTTTTAGGGACAAGCGGAAGCGGAAAATCAACGCTGGGACAGATTGCTGCCGGGCTGATCCGTCCGGCACAGGGAAGGGTACTCTATCAAGGCGAGCCCTTTCAGGCCCTGCCCGCAAAGGAAAAAAGGCGTAAACGCGTCCAGATGATCTTCCAACATCCCGAGGCATCCTTTAATCCCAGGCTTTCGCTGGATAAAAGCATGGCTGAGGTATACAGGCTCTGTAAAAAAGAGTATAACGAAGCGGCGCGGCGCGAAATGACAGAATATTTTGGTATCTATCCAGAGCAGCTGAAACGAGTGCCGGCACAGCTTTCAGGAGGCGAGCTCCAGCGGCTTGCCATTGCCAGAGCGCTTTTGCCAGAGCCGGATATTCTCATATTAGATGAGCCCACGTCCATGCTGGATGTGATTTCACAGGCGCAGGTCATGCGCATGCTGCTCGCACTGCAGAAAAAAAGAAAGCTGTCCTACCTTTTTATTACCCATGACGTGGCCCTCTGCCGTTATGTGTCTCATAAGATTTATACCATTGAAGAGGGCATTATTGTTGAAGACAAGCAGCTTAATCCAGCTGCTGTTGATAAATAACCATTTATTAAAGGAGTAAAAAAGAAATGAAAATTAAAAGAGTGATCGCAGCCTGCTTGGCAGCTGTGATGGTGGTACTGTCCTTGTCGGGCTGTGGAAACGCAGGAGGCGGGCAGCAGGGAAATGGGTCAGGGCACGTAGAGGTGCTGCGTATCGGGACAACCTACAAAAACGATGGCTACAGCGCCATGAACAGTGAAAGCGCTTATGGCCGCCTCAACTACCATTCCTTTTCGCAGCTGAATTTATGGCGTTTTGATGAGGAAGGAAAGCTGACTGGAGACGGCTGTTTTTTCAAAAAATGGGAGATCAGCGATGATAACAGGCAGGTTACCCTTCACTTCGATCCGCTGGGCAGCTTAAAATGGCATGACGGCGAGCCAGTGACCATTGAAGATGTGCTGTTTACCTTCGATTATTATAAGCAGCAGAACATGACCTGGTTCTTAAAAATCACATCTGTCGACCAGATTGATGATACCAGCATCCGTCTCAATTTTGATGACAGCGAAGCGTTTGCGTTTATGAATGAGGCAACCCTGTCCTACTACATTTTACCAAAACACATCTGGGAAAATGTCGCCGAATCCAAAAAGTATACAGAGCCCAACGCCGCAGTCGGCTGCGGACCCTATAAGTTCGTCTCAGCCGACGAGGACGCCCAGACCTCTTACTATGAAGCAGTGAGCGATTATCCGATGGGAGAGATCACTGTGGATAAAGTTGAGCTGAAGAGCTTTGATAACCAGTCCTCCCTGATCATGGCGATGCAGTCCGGAGAGATCGACGTCATGTACGGCTACTCCTCCTCACTGGACACGACGTTGCTGCCAACCATCGAAAGCGACCCCAATATCGACCCGGGAGAAAGCCTGAATTCCGCCACCTATCAGATCGTTTTTGGGTTCAATCAGTACCCGACAAACGACCTTAATTTCAGAAAAGCCGTTCGTTATGCTCTGGATTACGAGCTTCTTGCCCAGTCCATCGGCGGCGGACATGGCCAGATCGCCAATGAAGGCGCTGTATCTCCGGCGTGCCTGGGCTATGACAGCAGCCTTCCAGAAAATAAACGGGACTTGAAAAAAGCCGCTGAGCTGCTGGACCAGGCGGGCTTTGTGGATAAAGACGGCGATGGCATGCGCGAGCTTCCAGACGGCAGCCCCATGAATGTGAAAATCGCCCTTCAGGGATCAACCGAAATTTATAAGCGCATCGCAGAAATGCTTCAGACCAATCTGGCAGAAGCAGGAATACGGGTATCTGTTGACGAGCAGACCATTTCAAATCCAGACTATACCAAACAGCTGAGAACAAACAGCGCGTATGAAATCTATCTGGGTATGACCACGGTCGGTATTGCCAGTTGGACAGGCATTGCCAGCTACATTGCCGATATTACCATGACAAGCAACCAGCATTTTGGAACCTACGCCGACCCGGCCTATCTGGACGCTTACTCAGGAATGATGAAATCTGAAAACTACGATGAATACAGCGCAGCTTTTAAGGATATCCAGAAAATGAACGCCGAACAGGCTCCTGGCATTGCTCTGGCCATCATGAAAACCTACTTCCCTTACCGTACCGATAAGATCACCGGCTGGGTAAACTACCCTTCACGCGGCGTGATCAATGGCGAGACCTGGTATAAGGCCGTCGCCAAATAATACGCGAAACCCGAATTTATAAAAGCTGCATTGCGCCAAAAAAGCGGATGCAGCTTTTATTTTGTTCAGGCATTTACGATTTAAGATTAGAGCTTTCTTAAGAGATTCAGCCTTTTTATAAAGAGAATTTGACAAAAAGCATCCTGTGGGTTATACTAAGAGTGTATTTAAGAGAGTATCAATTGATTTCACATATTTTTGCAAGTCGTTTTTGTCTACTTAAGTTCAATGTAAGCTTGGTGACAAGAGGGTTTGCAAAAATATGTGTTTTTTTATTCTACGATTGCGAATATAATATTTCAGGAGGTACCAATTAATGAATAATGGTACAGTAAAATGGTTTAACAGTGACAAAGGTTTTGGTTTTATTTCAAGAGAAGAAGGCGATGACGTATTCGTTCATTTTTCTTCAATCATGGGCGGCGGCTTTAAGTCTTTAAATGAAGGCGACAAGGTAAGCTTTGATATCGAACAGGGCGCTCGCGGCCTTCAGGCTTCAAACGTAACTGTTATCTAAATAAAACGCCATAAATAGCTTTAAGCCGGATTTTTAATCCGGCTTATTTTTGTGTTTGCGCGCGTTGTTTTTCCAATATCCAGGCACTGGCCTGTTCTGATTTCAAGTGAATGGTGTAGCCAAGATCTCTGGCCGCGAGGACAATTTCGTCTGGTAGACAACAGTTGGAAAAATAAAGCGTTAACTGTCCTTTGGGATTAAAGGTTTTGTATAAGGTTTGTTCAGTGATGTAATCCTTAATGGCTGCTAACCGTTTCATCTATAGGCCTCCTTGCTTTTTTTATAAATATATCCAAAAGAATTTTTTTTAACTACTATAAGATGTTTTAAAGTTTACGGAAAGGGTATAAATGCTTTTGTCAGCATATACAAATCTCCTATAATTTGTATGGTAACCTCTTTTCATTTAGCTCAGTCTCCCTGCGGGACACCCATAAAGCCACTTTCCGAAGTGGCTTTATGTTTAAATACTTTTGTATTGGATATAAATAGTTCTGAACAACATACCTCAAATTTAATTTACATCTCCCCCAAATTTTACTCTCCCTTTTAAAAGTCTCCGGTCCTGAATCGGAGGCTTTTTTATTTCAGGCATAAAAAAAGACCAGACAGCGCTGGACATCAATCAAATCTAACAGGTTTGTCTCAGATGGCTGCGGTCTACTAAAAAGATAGGGGTAGTACCGTGCTCTGAGAAAAACGTTAGACTTCTAATTACTTTTTTATTATACCACATCAGCGTCCATTATGCAAAAATTCTTAAGACATTCCTAAAAGAAGATAAAAAGAAGGGAGCATGTTTAAACGCCCTGGCCAGGGGTATAAATAGTTTTGAACACACATACCTCTTACTTAGATTAAGCGAAATACCTAATCTCCCCCAATACTTTTCCTTTCAAGCGCCCCCGGTTTTTAAGCCGGGGGTTTTTTGTTTGAAAAAGAGGCGCGGAGAGGACAGGAGGGTAGCTTTTTTATTAGGACAGATATAAAAAATGTGTTAAAATAACAGAAAAGGGGAGCGTTGACAGCGCCCTATAAAAAGGCGGTATACTTCATGAATTATAAGATCATTTATTTTGAGGGCGAGGGCTTTACCTCGCTGGCAGATTTTAAGAAGGCATATATCCTTGACATCGACCGGGTGCCCACCATCATTGCCTATGACAAGGGACAGCGGCTTGAGTTGCGGAATATCCGCAGCGTTACCACCGAGGAGCTGAAGGATTTCGGCACCCTGCTCAAAATCACGACAAACCGCCAGAGTGTTTACGCGGCAGTTGTGATCGTCAGCTTTAAGGGCGGCCTGGCTGTAGCCCACAACGTCAAAACCGCCAACCTGAAGGTCCAGCTCGAAAAGCTGGCCGGTCTGGACGATTCGGTGGAGCACTACGGGTATTATGAGGTCCGGAAGAAGTAGAATCAGCCTGAAGAAAGCAAAGAAAGCCACCATCCTGCCGCATGTGCAGGATGGTGGCTTTCTTTTTAATATGAATTTTTATTGTTCGTTCCAGTAAATATTCATGATCTCAATCAGACGTGACCAGTTCTGGTAGCGCTTTTCATAGAGCTCGAAGTTTTCAGTGTGCGATGTGACAGGCGGGTTGATCTTAACGGCCTGCTCAAAAGCTTCCTCGTAGCTTTTGTACAGACCAGTGCCAACCCCCGCGGTGATGGCGCAGCCCAGGGCACCTACTTCATTGCAGTCTACGGTCTCGATGGGAAGCTCGATAATGTCGGCAAAAATCCTTGCCCATACCTGACTTTTGGCGATGCCGCCAGTCAGACGCACCACATCCGCTTTACAGCCCGAGTCCCGCAGAAACCGTATGTGGTAGCGGTGCATAAAAGCAACGCCCTCGGCCAGAGCGTAGGCCAGCTCGGCATAGGTGGTGTTCTGGTCGATATTGAAAAATTCAGCCTTTGCATTTGGGTGGACACTTGGCTGAGCAACAAAAGGAAGGTACATAACTTTGGATGTCTCAATGGGAACTGATGCGATCAGCTCGTTTAAAACCTCGTAGTAAGAGCCGCCCTGCTTTTCGGCAATGTATTTTGCTTCCCCGCCCATAGCTTTGCAGAACCATTCATAATTTGAGCCGGAGGCACCTGTGAAGGCGCAGTTCAGATATTCCCCTTTTGTGAGGTAAGGCATATTTGCCGAAGCGCCTGGGATGATCCGCGTGGAATGAGTCTCATTGATACACCAGGTCCCCGCGACGGCAGTTACAATACCGTCTGCTGTGGCTCCAGCCCCCACCAGGCAGGCCAGGACATCCATCATACCGGCAACCACTGGCGTGCCTGGATTCAGGCCAGTTTCGTCTGCGGCCTTTTCGGTAACCGTGCCGACAATCTGTGAGGAGGCGGTTGCGAGCTCAGGTAAAAAAGGCTCAATTTCTGGGATACCGTACAGGTTCAGGAGCTCTGTGGAGTAGTCGGTGGTCGTCAAATCCAGCATGGCTGAGCCGCCAAAAATATTGGCGTCGGTTGCGAATACGCCGGTCAGACGATACATCAGATAATCCTTGAATAAGAGAATTCCGCCTATTTTTTCATAGACTTCTGGCTTCTGGTCTTTAAACCATCGCAGGATCGGTCCAGGTTCCCCCGCATAGAGGGTTCCCTTAATAATATCGTTGATCCGGTCAAAGGAGCCTTCGCGCTTGTAGCCTTCGACGATGCTGTTGGCCCGGTAATCCTGGGAAAAAACACCGGGCGCGATGGATTTTCCGTCTCGGTCTAAAATGATCAGCCCGTTGCCAAAAGAGCACATGCCAATGCCGGCAATTCTCGAAGGGTCGACGGCGGCTTTAGCAAGCATGGATTTGATGCTGGCTGAGGTGGACGCCCAGAGCCGGTCGACGTCAAACGTCTCAAAGCCGGGCGTGTGCGATTCCAGACGCATCGTCGGGTTAGACGCGCTGGCAATTTCTTTTCCACATTGGTCAAACAATACGGTTTTAATCGAGGTGCTTCCGCCGTCGATTCCAATTAAATAGCTTTCCATAGTGATTCCCCCCTGTTTTGATAATCAAAAGATCAGTGCTAAGCGCGGTTGTCTGAACCCAATAACACGATTTTTTTGCTTACGGCTTCTTTTAGCGCGTTAAGTGGACGAAGATTGGCGGTTGAAGGCCAGATGGCCATGTTTTCCATTTCGTTGAGCTGCTTTTTCATTTCGCGGTAATAGGCGTCAATGATTTCTGAAAAAACATTGAGCTTGCAGATACCAAGGCGGACGGCTTCCCGTACCTGTTCGTCGGGAGTTCCAGAGCCGCCGTGCATAACCAGAGGAACCGATGAGAGTTTGTTCAGTTGCTCGAGCCGGTCAAAATGCAGCCTTGGCTCGTGGACATAGACACCGTGGGCTGTGCCTACGGCAACCGCCAATGCGTCCACATTAGTCTCTTCGATGAAAGCGCTCATTTCATCTGGATTAGTCAGTGAATCATCTGGATTGTCGTAGGTGCCATCCCTGTTTTTCTTCACGTCTGTTTCTGAACGGCCGACAATCCCATCGCCGACATGGCCCAGCTCAGCCTCGACCGATACGCCGTGGGTATGGGCGTACTCGGTTACTTCCCTTGTGTTTTTAACATTTTCTGCAAAGGGCAGAACAGATCCATCGTACATGACAGAGGTAAACCCGCTGTCAACAGCCTTCTTGATAAAGGCTGTGTCTGTGGCGTGGTCGAGGTGCAGACAGACAGGGACAGAGGCGCGGCTGGCCATTTTACGGGCGCCGTCAAGCCAGTATTCCATTTTGTCGCCCTCAATGTCGACACATAAGGCCATGAGAATAACAGGAGAGCGCAGTGCTTCCGCTGTCTCTAAAATAGCGAGGGTCATGTCATTATTGCTGGTGTCAAAGGCGGCGACGCAGTAGTGGCCATCCCTCGCGGGCTTCAAAATTTCAGATAAGGTTACGAGTGCCATTTTTATTCCTCTTTCTGTGGTATATTTTTTGACAACAAGGCTTACAAAACGTCAGGATTGACCAGGAAGCGGGAGGTCTTATCCTCCGGAAAAGACAGCATCTCACGGGCCAGCATTCCAGGTGACTGGGTAAAGGCGTCACGACTGCCGCCGGCCATGTGAGGGCTCAGGGTCACGTTGTCAAGCGTGACCAGTGGGTAGTCCTTTCCAGGCGGCTCTCTGTCGTATACATCCAGCGCTGCGCCCATGATTTTATGGTCTTTTAGAGCCTGCCACAAAGCCTTTTCGTCGACAAGGCCCGATCGGGAGGTGTTGATGAAGTAAGCGGTGGGCTTCATGAGGCTTAGCATATGCGCGTCGAAAAGTCTCTCCGTTTCCTGTGTAAGACGGCAGTGCAGGGTGACAAAATCAGAGCGCTGCAGAAGTGTCTCCAACGAGACCAATTCGATGCCTTTGGTTTCCGCTGTCGGTTTAAAGTAAGGGTCATAGACCAGCAGCTCCATCTCAAAACCCTTCAGGCGCTGGGCCACCTTTTTTCCGATGGCCCCAAACCCCACAATACCGGCAGTTTTTCCCGAAAGGTCGGGCATTGTCTCCTTGTTGGTATAGTCCCGTACCCAGTTTCCAAGCTTTAAGTTCATATGTGCCTTTGCGATGTTTCTGCACTCAGCGATCATCAGCCCAACCGTGTAATCTGCCACAGAGTTGGCGTTCCGGCCCGGTGTGTTATAAACCGCGATGCCCTTCTGCGTGGCATAGGCGACGTTGACATTGTCATAGCCGCCGCGCAGAACACCGATGGCTTTCAGGTGGGGACAGCGGTCGATCATGTCTCGGGTAACCGTACAGAATTGTGTGATGATAATATCCGCGTCCTCAACGGCTTTTTTAATTGCCTCGGGCGGCTCATAAGCCTCGCTGCCACCTGTCTCTACCGCGAGGTTGATAGCCTGCAGCGTATCATAGCTGTCGCAATGCCATTCAACGGTTTCAATGACGTCGCCTCTTTCAGCAAAGGCAGCAAAGCCCCTTTTGATATCCTCTTCAGATATCCAGACATCTCCAATACCCACGATTTTCATTTTTCTCACCCCTTCATATTAAAGTTATCTCAATCATATCACCGTATATAACATTTGTCAATTACAAATGTTATATACGGTGGTGCAAAAAAAGACTGGAAGGCCAGTCTCATTGCAGAAAATAGTCAAATAAGAAAAAACAGGTAAGTTGCCTGTCAGGAAAGCCTTTCGATGATGCCCTCCGCCAGGGCTTCATCGATGATGATGTCTGTTACAATGCCCAGCTTCAGTGCTCCGGTTACCGCGTCGATTTTTTCAGTTCCATTGACAAGCGCCAAAACGCGTTTAACCTTTGCCAGATTTTCAAAGGGAATACGAATCATGGAGGCAGCACCGATGGTTTCGGTGATCCTGCCCTGGAGGTCAAAGTAATGGGTGCAGATGTCGCCGATGATATTGGCAGAGTCTTCGGCGAGGAGCTCGCTCTCACCCGGGTAATATGAGCGGTGCTTCAAGTTGCCGATAGCGCCGATACCGATCACTGCGAGATCAATTTCCTGCCATTGGTCCAATATTTCGGCGTAGGCCTGGGTCCTGGTAAAAAGCTCATAGTCCTTTGGGGACAGGGGGCCCAAGGGAAGGTTGATAAAATGGGCTGTGCCGCCCGTTTTTTCGGAAAGCATCCGTACCATCTCGTTGATCATAAAGTAGGCGGCGGCCTGATTGCTGGCGCCGACCAGAGGGAAAATATCTGCCCGCTGTAAAAGGCTGCTCTCGCTGCACTGCTCGACAAAGCTGTAGACAGAACGGCCCCAGGAAATACCGATTTTATGCAGCCCTTCGCGGCAGAGGTCGTCAAAATAAAGGGCTGCCCGCTGCGCAAGCATCTTCCGGGCCAGCGCGTCATCGTTAAAATGGCCGGGGACAATGGTGACATTTTGAATTGGGAAAATTTCCTTTATCCTTTGGGCGGCTTTGCTGAGGTTGGTCTCGACATCATTGATCTTAATTTCGACGATGCTGCGTTGGCGGGCCTCGCTCAGCATTTTTGATATGCTCTGTCTTGTCGTACCAAGTTTTTTTGAAATGGCCTGCTGTGTCATGTTTTCTTCGTAGTAGAGCCGGGCGACCTGGACCAGCTTCTGTAAGTACTCGGTATCATTCATTGATGTTTTCTCCCGTTTGACGATTCATTTTAGACCATTCTATCACAGTTTGACAGAGGGGACAATTTTATTTTAAACTGTGCTGCCGCACAGCATTTTTGTTTTAGACTCCAGCCGTGCTATAATAAAGAAAACAATCCAAACGAAAGAGGAAAAGATATGAAAAAAAAGATCCGCGTCGCTTTTTTTGATATTGACGGCACGCTGGCCAGCCATAAGGTGGAGAGCAGCAATTTTCTGGACAGGGTGCCGGTCTCGGCGCGCCGGGCGCTGTCTGCGCTCAGGGAGAACGGCATTCAGCCGGTCATTGTGACGGGCCGCGAGCCCAGTGTGATCCGGAGCTTTGTGGCGGATCTGGAGATGGACACCTATATTGCGGCCAACGGCCTGAGTCTGACCCACGGCGGTGTGGAGGTCTGGCGGCAGCTCCTTGCGCCGGAGGTGGTCGCCGCGCTGCTGCGTGAGCTCAGGGATGTCCGCGATGTGGCGGTCGTGCTTGAGAGCACTGCCGGCAATGTGCTGTGCTGGAACGAAAGCCCCTACGCCGTTGATTTTGACGTGAGCATTGAGGGTGCTCTGGGGCGGGCCTGTGAGTACAGCGTGTACCAGCTTGCCATTATCGGCGACGGGCTGAAGGGCCGTGTCCGGACAATGCAGGAGGGGCTGAAGGCGCGGGTGGTGGCGCCGCGGGTGCTGGATATTCTGCCTGAGGCGGTGTCTAAGGCGTCGGCCATTGAGCGGATGCTCGGCCTGCTGAGGCTTGACCGTTCACAGGCCATTGCCTTTGGCGATGAGGAGAACGATCTGGAGATGTTTGGCGCAGTGGACTACACGGTGGCGATGGGGAACGCCATCGACGCGCTCAAGCAGACCGCCACCTATGTGACCGACAGTGTGGATGAGGACGGTGTCTACAACGCATGCCGCTATTTTGGCCTGATTTAGTGTCAAAAAAAGGTAAAAGCCCTTTCGGGCTTTGGGTAGGAATCTCAAAGATACAGGCGGTTTGAGCAGAGGATTGCCTGTTTTTGAGATGAGCAAAATTGGCAATTAAATACGATGATTCCTGTTTCTTTGGAGAATGGATTCGGATGCTGTTATGGATAGAACATAGAGTTAGGCGTGGGCTGAGGATTGGGGAAATCGTCTGCCCGCAAATCAAACAGAGGAGTACTGTTTCGACTGATGAAAAAAACCATCCGAAAAAGGTAAAAAAACTTTATCAGGATATTTTCTTGCGCGCATCATATTTAATTGAATTAATATTATAATAATTGCATGGGTTTGTCAACGATAAAACTGTAATTGATTACGAATATAAAACCAAAAAGGCATTCTTTTTGACCCCAAAACAGGCTGGACTTTGTTTGATAAATGTTTATCAAGCATAAATAGCGTTAAGAATGTGTTTTCCGCTTGTAAAAATATAAAAAAGAGTGCTAAACAAAGCAAAAAATAAAGGGAATTCCGGTAAAAAATAGAGGGTTTTTATAAATATTAAAGTTATTTTTAAATTTTAAAGATTATCTTTAATTGAATAAACAAGATAATAGAGCTACGCTTATTAAGCGATTTTAGAAAAAAGCGGTGCTTTTTGTTGCCTTTTTTACAAAGCGGGCAGGATGGCCCGAAAATGAATTTTGTAAAATAAGCAAAAAAACGGCATTAAAAACGAATTTTTTCCAGTTTATAAGCAATTTACTTTAAGAGTGTTTATTAATCCGTATAAAATATGCTATAATGAAAGCAAAAAATAACTAAAAATACTTTATATCTGCGCGGTGGCGTGTGCCTGCGGGGCGGAGAGGGATGGTGAGACCCATAAAGACAATTAAATATGTTCTGACTGTTTTTTTATGCCTTCTGATGGGTCTGGTCGGTGTGGGCTGCGGCGGTTCGGAGGCGTCGGAAAGCGGCACCTACACGCTGCCGGAGCTGGTGATCCCGGCCTATTCGGGCGCGGACACCTCGAGCTGTGATGTGGGCGGCTTTGACACCACGGGCGCGGACAGCGGCTATGTGATGGCAAGCTACACGGGCGGTGTGCCGGCCAAGCTTCAGGTGGTTAAGGACAGCGTGAAGTACAATTACGATATACCGGCCACGGGCGAGTACACGATTTTTCCGCTCCAGATGGGAAGCGGTACCTATTCCATACGGCTGTTGGTGAGCGTGGGCGATAACCGCTACACCGCTGTGCTGGAGGAGGATGTAGACGCCGCTGTCTCCAGTGAGTTCGCGCCCTTTGTGGTGCCGAACCAGATCGTAGATTACAACGCGGACAGCGCCTGCGTGGCCTTTGCCAGAGAGCAGGCCGCAGGCGTGAGCTCGGACGCGGACGTGGTCAAGGCTGTTTATGCCTACATCAAAGACCATGTGACCTACGACGTTGCCAAGGCCCAGTCCCCGCCGGCAGGTTATATCCCGTCGGTGGACGATACCTTTTTAACCAACATGGGCATCTGCTTTGACTACGCGTCGCTGGCAGCGGCCATGCTGCGGTCCTGCGGTATCCCCACCAAGGTGGAGACTGGCTACATATCGCCGTCGGGCATCTACCATGCCTGGAATGAGGTCTACGTGAAGGATTCGGGCTGGATCGAGGTGGGCTTTAAGATTGACGCGAATACCTGGACGCTGCTGGACCTGACCTTTGCGGCCGGCTCCTCGAAAGGCGACCTGTCAAATTTTATCGGCGACGGCAATGAGAATACCTATGAAACGCAATATACCTATTAGGGAGGTACAGAATGGGAAGAGTAAATAAGAAGCAGGCCATGAGCTCCGCGGAGCTGTCCGCGCTGTTTACCAGCATGTCGATGGTGCTGGATTCGGGCGTGACCGTGAACGACTGCCTGTCAATGATGGCACAGGACGCGGAGGACAGCCGTTTTAAGCGTGTTCTGGATTCGGTTGAAAAAAATCTGCTGGAGGAGTACTTCCTTTATAAAGCCATGGAAAAAACCGGCGGTTTTCCGGAATACGCGCTGGGCATGATCGAGGTTGGCGAGACCTCGGGCCGTCTGGCAGAGGTGCTGGGCGCTCTGGGCGATTACTACCTGCAGGAGGATGGCATCAAGAAACAGGCCAAAAGCGCGGTCCTGAGCCCGCTTTTACTCATCGCCATGATGGCGGTGGTCGTGCTGTTTCTGGTGTACGCCATTATGCCAGTGTTTAAGGATGTGTTCCGCCAGCTGGGGGTGGACCTGAACGGCGCCTCGGGCAACGCGCTGGCCTTTCAGGCTGGTAATGTCATGATGATCGTGGTGGGCGCTGTGCTTGTTTTGCTGCTGGGCTGTGTGCTGTTCTACGTGTTCAGCCCGGCGGGCAGGCGGCTCTTTAACGGGTTGGCGGAGCGGTTTGTGGCCACGCGGGATATTTTTTACCGGCTGGACGCGGCCCGCTTCATGGGCGCGCTGTCCATCCTCATGACCAGCGGCATCGCCATGGAGCAGGCTCTGGGGCTGGCCAGACAGACGGTGTCGAGCGAGGCCTTCGGCGGGAAGATCGACGCCTGCATCGTCTCGGTCGGCCAGGGCGAGCCCTTTGAGGAAGCGGTGTTAAAAAACGGCCTGCTTAAGGGCGTTTACGCCAAGGTGCTCATGGGCGGCAGCAAGAGCGGTTCTTTGGACCGGGCGGCCGCGCGCATTTCAAGGATTTATTTTGAGGAGGCTCAGGATAAGATTGACGGGCTGATCGCCGTGATCGAACCGGCGCTGGTTTCACTTTTGTCCATTGCCATCGGCGTGATTCTGGTCGCGATTCTGCTGCCGCTCATCGGTATTATGGCAGGTATGGGCTGACGGGCAGCTTTATGAAAAGAGGGAATTTTAATGGAAACGAAAAAGAATAAGATACATTTTCTGCCCTCGGTCATCATCTTTGCGGTCATTGTGCTTTTGGTGTGGCTGCTGTTCAGCCGGGCGTCTGCCAGCATGGATACGGACGGCGGCCAGACGCTGGAAACGGCCCTTGAGAACTCAGCGGTGCTGTGCTATTCCCTGGAGGGCTTTTATCCGCCGAGCTTAGATTACCTGAAGGATAACTACGGCGTGGTGGTGGATCAGGATCACTACATTGTCCACTACGATGTCTTTGCGTCCAACATAATGCCGGACATCCGTGTGGTGCCCAAATAGGAAAGGAGCGGGAAATGTTTCATAATAGACAAAACGAGAGCATGCTGTCATCCTTTGTCCTGCCGATTTCACTGGTCTGTCTGTTTGCCCTGTCGGCCCTGATCCTCACCTTTCTGGGCTCGGAGAGTTACAAACACATCAAGGTCAACTACGACGACACCGCGGAAGCCACTGTTGCGGTCTCCTACCTGAGCACCAAGGTGCGCCAGAACAACCGGGAGAATGCCATCACAGTGGTCCACAGAGGGGACGGCGACCGCCTGGAAATACTGGAGCACATCGGAGAAAAGGCCTACCGGACGGTTATCTACTGCCAGGACGGCGTCCTGTATGAGAGCACCTTTTTGGACGGGCAGCCAGACGGCCTGGCAGCCAACGCCATGCGCGTCGCAGATCTGGACGCCCTGCGTGTGCGCGCGGAGGGAAGCGGACTCCTGAAATTTGAGGTGACGGGTAAGGACGGCGCGGTACACGCCTTTTCGCAGAGTGTTGTGGGAGTGGGCAGCCTGGAAGCGGGTGATGCACAGTGAAACAGCGCTTCAGATCATCGGGCTTTTTTGTGGAGCTTATCATCACCATTGTCTTTTTTGCCATTGCCTGCTGCATCATCGTGCAGCTCTTTGCAAAGGCCGGGCTCATGAGCAGCGAGGCTTTAGACAAACGCGGCGCGGCGGCCCAGTGCCAGACCCTGTGCGAGACTATCAAGGGGACCGGCAGCCTGGACAGCGCCCTAAAGGAGGGCTGCTATGAAAAATCTGGCGGTAGTGTCCGCGTTTTCTACGACAGGGACTGGAAAATGACAACAAGGGATGCCGCGGTGTTCAGTGTTACTGTGACCACGGAGGCTGTGGCCCAGACCGCGGGGAGCCTTGAGAAAATGCGTTTTGAAGCCCTCAAAGGCGCTGCGCCGCTCTACACCATGTCCGGCGCTCAGTATTTTAAAGAACCAGCGGAGGTGCAGTGATGCGTAAAAACAGGCAGGGCATGAGCGTGGGCGTCGTGTCACTCATTATGATTTTTGTGGTCTTTCTGCTGGTGAGCCTGGCGGTCCTGAGCCTGACCACCGCGTCGGCCAACGCGCGCATGGCGGACAAATCCCTGTCCATGCAGAGCGCCTACTACGAGGCTGACGCCAACGCCCAGGAAACGCTGGCGCAGATCGACGGCGTGCTGAGGGCCAGCGGCCCAGACCCGGGCGCTCTCGAAGCCCTGAACCGGGGCGTCACCTACGATCCGGAGAGCGCCACGATCCGGTTTGACACAAGGATCAGCGACACCGCTACCCTGAAAAGCGAGCTGCGCGTCGAGGGGGACAGTGTGTCCGTAATTCAGTGGCAGACTGTGCCGGACGGCGAGTGGCAGACAGACAGCGATACTAAGAATTTATGGAAGGGAGGCGTTTAGTCAATGGAATTACTGGATTATCTGGAGGAGTCAGTGGCCCGGAAGGCTTCGGATATTTTCATCATCACCAATTTTCCCTGCTCCTACCGCATTGACGGTAAGATCGTCCGGGGAGGGGGCGAGGTGTTCACCCCTCAGGAGACCGAGCGCCTGATCCGTGAAATCTACGACCTGACCGGCGGCCGCTCCATTGAGAAATTTGAGGAAAACGGCGACGATGACTTCTCCTTTGCCCTGAAGGGGATCGGCCGTTTCAGAGCCAATGTGTACCGCCAGCGCGGCACGCTGGCAGCGGTGATCCGGGTGGTATCCTTTGGGCTGCCAGACCCGGCGGCGCTGTCGATTCCGCAGACGGTGCTGGATCTCAGCCAGAAGAAAAACGGGCTGGTGCTGGTGACTGGCCCCGCGGGCAGCGGGAAATCCACAACGCTGGCCTGTATCATCGACAAGATCAACCGTGAGAAGAGCGGGCACATCGTGACCATGGAGGACCCGATTGAGTATATCCACCGCCACAACCAGTGCATTGTGACCCAGCGTGAAATCCCCCACGATTCCCAGAGCTACGTGACCGCGCTGAAGGCTGTGCTGCGGCAGTCGCCGGACGTTATTCTCCTGGGTGAGCTCAGAGACCTTGAGACCATCGAGATCGCCATGACAGCGGCCGAGACCGGGCAGCTGGTCTTTTCGACCCTGCACACCACCGGCACCGCCAACACCATCGACCGGATCATTGACGTGTTTTCCGCCAACCAGCAGCACCAGATACGCACGCAGCTTTCCATGATTCTGCAGGCCGTGGTGTCCCAGCAGCTGGTGCCCACCGTGGACGGCAGCCTGACGCCAGCCTTTGAGATCATGCTGGTCACGCCGGCCATCCGCAACATGATCCGGGACGGCAAGGTGCACCAGATCGACTCGGCCATTTTCTCGGGCGCCAAGGAGGGCATGTGCACCATGGACGCCAGCCTTCTCGAGCTGTACCGCCAGGGCCGCATTACCGAGCAGACAGCCCTCATGTACAGCCAGAACCACGAGACGCTGGCCCAGAAGCTTAAGGCGGCTAAATAAAAAACTTTACTTTTCAAGCTGCCTTCGGTACAATATATATGAATGATCATTCATATGAAAGGAAGAATCCATGATTGATAAAAATGGCATTGAGCGCTGTGATTTTGCCCACGCGCATGAAGATATTGTGAGAACCGTCATGGACCGGATGCCCGACGAGGAGACCCTTTACGACCTTGCAGAGCTGTTTAAGGTTTTTGGGGACTCCACACGGGTCAAGATTCTCTGTGTTCTCTTTGAGGCTGAGATGTGCGTCTGCGACATCGCCGAGCTTTTAAGCATGAGCCAGTCCGCCATCTCCCATCAACTCCGGGTACTCAAGCAGTCCAAGCTGGTTAAAAACCGGCGGGAGGGAAAAACGATTTTCTATTCACTGGCTGACGAGCACGTCCGCGCGATTTTTAACCAGGGAATGGAGCATATAATGGAATAAGGGTACGGTCTGGAACGGACCGTACCGCTTTTTTAATGGAAAATGGAGCGTTATTCGCTGCGCAGCATGTGTGCTGGGGGAGATTTTATTCCAGCAAAATATTTTTTGTGAATGTCAAGAAAAATTGTCCAAAAAGTTAAAAATTTAAGACAAA